>NZ_JAQMUA010000331.1:0-12460 GCF_028330895.1 Kamptonema animale CS-326
CCCTAGCCCCTGTTCGGGAAATTTAGGTTGCTTATTGCTCTTCTCAATAGGAGGTTCGGATTCTACAGGAGGAGAATTCAGAGACTCTTGCCAAACTTCAATTTGCGATCGCGCCTCTTCATAAATGCGAGTACCGGAGGGAATTTTCCTCAGAATCGCGATCGCACTCGGCAAATCGGATGCAGATTGTTCCTGGGCGATCGCGAAAATTCTCTGACTCCAATCATTAATCGCCTCGTCAGCTTCCGATCGCAACCCGCTAGACTCCGGTACCTGATTGGCTAGCAAAATCGCCGTTTCCAAAGCATCAGCAGTCCCAGGTTCAGCCGCCTGACGAGCATTTTGCAAACCATCCTTTGCCTGTAACTGAGATTCCCAGTTGCGGATATTCGATCGCGCTTCATCGTAGAGTGTCCGTCCCGGTTGAATCTTGCTAGCCGCCGCGATCGCAGCTAACAAATTACCATCATTAGCTAACTGCTGCGCCTGATCTAAATAAGGCCGATCTCGAAACTGCTGGCTTTGATCTCCCCAAGTTTTAATTTTATCCTGAGCTTGCTGGTAGAGCGCCCGCCCAACGCCAATTTTCCTGGCTTCAACAATGGCAGCTTCCAGAGAATTAGCATCCCCCAGAGTCGCGATTTGGTCGGCCCTTTCTAGAATTGGAGTGTCCTCCATTAACTCAACTTGGCGAGTCCAGGTTGCGATTTCCTTCTGCGCTTCTGGCCCTCGCGGATTTCCCGCAGGAATTGTCTGTAATTGCGCGATCGCCACCTTGAGATCGTTCGCGCCTCCCTTTGCAGCTACTTGGCGTGCGGCTTCTAGGGTTTTCACATCCGCTATTTCTTGTTGCCAATTGCTAATAAACTCTTGGGCGTTATTGTAAAGTGGGCGGTTAGATTTAATCTTTTTAGCAGCTTTGATCGCATTCTCCAAACCCGCGATCGTCCCTCCTTGAGTCTGAGAAGCAGCGCTAGCTAACTGTCTAAAATCTTTGACTTCTTCTTTTAAATTGGCGCTTTCAGGAATTTTATTCACAATGTCGATCGCGCCTTGCCATTGTCCGGTTTTCAACTGCGCTTCTGCTAATTCCATAATCTTTTTGCCAAATTCCGCGATCGCCTTTTGAGCAGCCTGGTAGATGTAGCTTTCAGGAGCGATCGCACCAGCTAACTGAATTGCTGCAAAAAGATTGTCTACCCCTCCAGCCTCCGCCGTACTTCGAGCTTTTGCCAACTTGTTACCATCTGCACGGGAAGTCTGAATTGCCTTAGTAATTTCCTCGTATCTAGCAGTTTCCCAGTAAGTATTGCCGATATCCAGCAGCAGAGTTGCTTGTCGAAACGCTTGATTCCAGTCTTCCTTGCGAAGATAATCTTCTGCGGCTTGATAGATTTTTTCTGCATCATCCCAAATTAACTGCCATTGCTGGATTTGCTTTTCCACTTGCGGGTAAGCGGGAACATCGCTAGGGACTTTACGAGCGATCGCGATCGCTTCTCCCAGATTACCCGCTTGGAAAGCAGCATCGCCTAACTTGAGAATATCTTCCGACCAGTTTTCAATCTGACGATTAATTGCAGTCCGCAGGGGGTGATCCTTGGGTAGAGCATTAACCAAGTCAATCGCCGCCAGCAAGTCCTCCACTGTCTGTTTCTGGGCCGTCACCTCAGCGCAATAGAGGCGATCCGAAGCTGAAGCCGTTGGCCAAAAAATGCTCAGGCAATTTGGTTGAGCCGCAAGGCGGAACAGAGATGCGATCGCGATAAAAGCTACCCCGCCGGGAAGCGCTACAATTATCGCCACCCAAAACGGCCATTTCGTCGGCCATCGCCGCCAATTTTGCCAGAACTTGGGCCCAAGAGAGGGGGGTTTGGGTTGTGGCGGTTCTGGTTCTTCCTCAGTTGCCAAGCGCAGAGCCAAGGCTTTTCGTCGCTCTGCGCGGCTCACTCGCCCTGGCTGAGCCCCTTCGGGTTGAGAATCTTCCCTTGCTTCTAACGGCTCTGAGACTGACCATAGGCCCGATATTTCCCGCTCTTCACTCATAATCACCACCACAAAAAGCAATCTAGCAGCTTTGACTGTTTCACATACTGCAATGGTTGCTATCGTACTCCCCAACTCCCAAAAATCCAAATTTGTTAACTGTTAACTGTTAACAGTTAACCGTTAACAGTTAACCGTTAACTGTTTAAGATTGGGCTTGTGCTTGCAAATCATCGATCAGTTCGGCTAGATGATCGCTGCTGGCTTTGTAAACCTCGCCGCAGAAGTGACAAGTCGCTTCTGCACCATCATCCTTTTCAATCATGTCTTGAAGTTCGGCTTCGCCTAACATTTTTAAGGCTCCTAAAACGCGATCGAAGGAACAGCCACAGTGAAAGCGTAGCATCTGAACCTCTGGCAAGATTTCCAGACCCATATCTCCGAGTAGTTCCTCAAACATCTGCTCTAATGTCTTACCAGAGCGTAATAGAGGCGTAAAACCGGATAGTGAAGCTACTCTAGATTCCAGCTTTTCCACCAACTCATCATCAGTAGCAGCTTTGGGCATAATTTGTAACATGAGGCCGCCAGAAGCTTGTACGCCTTCAGCACCAACAAATACTCCCAAAACTAAAGCTGAAGGCGTTTGTTCCGATGTGGCCAGGTAATGGCTGATGTCGTCGCCAATTTCCCCAGAAACCAGTTCTACGGTACTGGAGTAAGGGTAGCCATAGCCGACATCTCGCACGACGTAGAGGTAGCCTTCACCGATTGCGCCGCCGACATCAAGTTTACCAAGCGCATTGGGCGGAAGTTCGATTTTGGGGTTATCTACATAGCCGCGCACGGTTCCATCTGTGCCAGCATCAACCATCAACCCGCCCAAGGGGCCATCCCCTCTAATGCGAATATTGACTCTGGATTGCTGTGTTTTCATATTAGAGGCCAATAGCAGCCCTGCTGACATAGTGCGGCCGAGGGCGGCGGTGGCGACGTAGGAGAGTTGGTGTCGCCGTCTAGCTTCTTCCGTGAGGCGGGTGGTGATTACGCCTACAGCCCGAATTCCGCCCTCTGCGGCTGTAGCGCGAATTAATTGATCGGCCATGAACCTTACATTTCTTAACAACTTCCACTTTCTTTATTCTAGCGGCGTTCTACTTCGCCTAAAATCTATAGCGTAATTTCACACAACTAGACATGGCAAAACTGCCCATAGAAATTGCCGAAACCATTTGGAGCCTAAAACGGCAACTATTGCATATTATTGAAGATGCTACAGAAGCCGAATATACTCTCTTTGAGCAATTTGGAGAAACCGACAGAACAATTGACTATTTAGATCAGCTAAACAATGTAGCACAGCAAGCCGATGAGCGGTTTTCCCAGTTTTCCATATTGCAACGACGCTTGGCTCATGCAGTACCCACAGCAACTTCTGATATGCTAAGGTTAGTAACAGAAGTTATTGCTTATACCCAGGCTAGACTTCCCGCATGGGAACGCAGCATTGAAGAAATTAAGATTGAGTGGAGATTATGATAAACCAACAAGGATATATGCCGCCCCGAAATGTCGATCGACAACTCCTGGCCAATTTACGTCGTAGTCGCTTGGAAATGGAAGAATTAGGTTGGAAATTAGAAGAAGTTATTGCCAAATTAGACGAAGACCATCGACAAATTCAACAAAAACGGTTACAAATACTTTTAAATAGTCAGTAGTTATATAAATGTTGAGAACGTTACTATAGAGGCGATCGCTTTTTATGGGTTAGAGTTGATAAGTTGTCCCGTTCTACAATCTAAAATATTTAATCGCTATGTTTGGTAATTATCAACAAAGTCACTTGCGGATTGAGGTTAATGCTTCGGAGAGTGAGATTCGGGATAGTTTGTTACGTCCGAGTCAATTGCAAGAGTGGCTGTGGCCGCAACAATTTAGTAGTGGAATGCCGGAACAATTATACAAAGGTTTGGCGTTTACGAGTTGGGTTGGCCCGGTGGCTTTGGAGCACAAGGTAGAGATTGCGGAGTCTAATTGTTTGCGGTTGTTATTGAGTCAAGGGATTGATGGGTTTCACGAGTGGTATTGGGGGGATGGTTGGGTACAGTCGCGGTTAGAGGGGGTGTCGGTGATGCCTTTGAGTGTGGGGCAAACTGTTAGTTTGTTGCGATTGCGGGAGTTTTTGAAGAAGGGGAAGGGGGAATAATTAATAGCTCAATTTATCGGCATTCAAATACTAAAATTTAGGAGCTTGTAATGATTAGTACCTCAACTCCTGCTGAACAGAGAACTTTGCTTAGAAATATTAGCTGGCAAACTTTTGAAAGCTTGCTTAGCGATCTTGGGGAACACCGTTCCTCACGCCTGACTTACAATCGGGGTACTTTGGAAATTATGACACCTTTGTATGAGCATGAAAAACCTAAAGAAGTGCTTACGGCTCTCATTGGTATTATAGTAGAAGAGTTGAATATAGAGATTGCTAGAGCAGGTTCTACTACTTTTAAGCGTCAAGAATTAGGGCGCGGTGCTGAGCCTGATTCCAGTTTTTACATCCAAAATGAGAGATTAGTCAGAGGTAAAAGTAAAATAGATTTGAGGAATGATCCGCCGCCTGATTTGGTAATAGAAATAGATATTACTAGCAGTTCTCTTGATAGTTTTGATATTTATTCTGCATTGGGTGTACCGGAAATTTGGAGGTATAACGGGCGGGTTTTACAATTTTTTCAGTTTCAAGATGAAGAGTATGTAGCTTGTGAGTTTAGTCGAGTTTTTTCATTTTTATCTGTGGCTGAAATGGGGAGATTTTTGCAGGAGAGTAAAACTGTAGGGGAGACTACTCTGTTGCGAGGGTTTCGAGTTTGGGTGAGGAGTAAAATCATTTCCGGTTGATTCCCTATTATATCAGTTTGCCTGCCGCCTGTTGCACTTTTTCAACTTGTCTGGGGGCTTCCATTTCGGTGAATAGTTGAATTGCTTTGTTAAAGTTTTCTTGACTATCAGCAGTATTTCCTATTGTTTGATAAGTTAAGCCTAATTGATAGTAAGCTTCAGCTAAGTCACATTTAGCGCCGATTTTTTCGAGAAGTTGGATTGATTCTGAGTGATTTAAAAGGGCTGTTTCAAATTCTCCCTGTATGCGATAGAGTTCTGCTAGACCACTGCAAGCTTGTCCCTTAATCTGAATATAGTAGCTGTCTTCAGCAAATTTGATAGCTCTTTGAAACATTTCAAAGGCTTTGGGAATTTCCCTTAAATTTTTATAGGTTAAGCCTAAAAATATTAATGCCCACCCATGACTCCAAGGCTGCCACTCAGTTATTGAAAGTTCACGATAGGCTTTTTCAGCCAAATTATGTGCTTCTTGATTTAAGCTCAAACATGAATTACAGAAAGCTAAAAAATAGCAGGCATCTACTGAATGATAATGAAATTCTGTATTTTGAGTAGCAAAATAGCAGCCTTCAAAAAATTTTTTTGCTGTCTCTATTTCCCCAATAGATATATAGCCATATCCAATGTTCACAAAAGAAACTACATACGTTTTTTTTAAGAAAGATTCTAAGTCTTCTTCCTTTTTATATGTATTTTCTAAAAAGTTAGATACGATTTGCTGAGTTTTTTTATGATAATCTATTCCCCGATTAGGTTCACCTTTCGCGTAGTGGATGTCCCCTATCGATAGATAAAGTTCAATTAGTAAATCAGCAGTATTAATATCCAGAAATATTTTATCAATTATTTGGTTGAACTCTGAAATAGTCTGTTGCAACAAACCGAACCTGTATAAGCTTCCACTAAAATACTCTCCTATATAGTTTTTTGTCCATTTGTTAGACCTCCTAATTACGAAAACTCTCCCTGCCAAATCAAATTCCTTAATTTCAAAATAGTGATAATAAGCTTCTAATGCTTTCTTAGCATCTGCTATAGTCTCCACAGTCTTAACACTCTCTGTCCAAAATTCTGCTGCTGTCTGGTTAGTAATCTTCCAATCTTCACTTTCCCTTAACCTACTTATCGCCTCTGCCCGAATCACTGGATGCAACCAATATTCTCCTTTGAAACACTCTACTAAAGATCGACTTCGCAAAGAATCAATCACCCGTCTGCGCTGTGATTCTGGCACATCCCACAGTAAGCACAATAACCCCTCAGTGGGAACAGTCGGCACATCCTGATAGCGATAACATCCCAAACGGCAGAGGAGTCGATAGGCTTCGGGAGAAGTTTTTTCGAGACGATTAAACTGCTCTTTGACAAGGTTTTCTACAGCCAACTCCACTAATAAACCAGCTTCGACTTTATGTTCTTGCCAATAGTCTACCATCCCTCCATCTCTCTGTATGGGATCGCATAAAATATTCATCGCCAAGGCATTACCGCCATAAGCTTTGTGCATTTCTTTTAGAGTTATCTCATCTATCTCAATATCGCGGCTAAAAAAATCTTGCCACGCTTTTTCATCAAGACTAGGTAATGAGTAATTAGTGACACCTACGCATTCTGCCAAAGGTTCGCGACTGGTAATCAAGGTTACTGACTGTACCGAAGAGTCAGCCAAAACTCGCAACAATTCCACATAGCGGCGATGGGGTTCAATAAATCTGCCTTGTCCATCTAGCGCGGGTTCCAAATTATCAATTAATATCCCTACTCGGCGCGTCTGAAGTTGGCGTTTCAGTCTCCCAAGTGTAACTCCAAACTCGCGGCCAGGTTCTTCCTGAAAGTCGCGCTTTAGCCATTCTTCAATCACGCTTTCAACCAGGGTAATATTTTCTTTCTCCTTTGCCATTAGCAATTCCAGTATTAAGTCAAAACCCTGAGACTTGAGATATTCCTGGGCTAGTGTTGTCTTTCCCACGCCTCCTGGTGCTTGGATGAGGATAACTTTTGCGCCTTGGTTGATGCGGGTGTTGAGGTGTGCGATCGCATTTTCACGGCCGATAAAATTTAGGTTTAGCGCTGAAGGATTTTCCTTTACAGGGGACACCAAAGGTAAATCTGTTTCCTGAATTTCGCTGAGTTCAGCAACTTCTTCCCAGTTAACACCTACAGCCTCACAAATTGCCATAAAGGTAGATCGCTCAATGGCACATCTTGCCCAAAACCGCTTTAGTGTAGCTTCTGAGGTTTTGGCATTTTTTACCCATATTGAAGCAGTTTTCTGCCAGCGTTTCCTGAGTCTAGCTTCGTCAACGATTTTTAGCCCCTGTTCTGATGCCTTCAGAGAATCAATCATTGTTCGCCATTACCCCTACGGTGTTCTCATCCGATTTTAGATCGCTTTGGTTCAGTAAGAGAAGCAGTGAGCTATTTAGTGAGCTAAAAAAATGAACCCAACTGAGCCGCCAAGCCAATTTGTATCTGGGATATTGGAAATGTGGGAAGCAAATCTCAGTTGCCAATAACACTAATCAAATTTACCCATGTTTTTCAACCGTCGCAAACCCAAATTTCAAATGTTAGAAGAACCAGAGAGAGGAATTGTAGACGAGGCGATTGGGCCTAACCAACCCGGCAGAGTTAAAGCAAGGGGCAGTTATTGGCCAGCAGAACTCTATCAGCCCGATTGCCAAACCCCTCTCCTTCCCGGCGAGTCAGTTCTTGTGCTGGCTATCAACAATATTACCTTGCTTGTAGTCAAATTGTAATTTTCATGGAGGAAAATATTATGAAATCGTTACCAATCTTAGAGAAAACAGCGATTGATAGTGGTGAAATCGTCAACGTTTCGCCCTCCCAAACCCTCGATAATCACGTCCATGCCTCGACAGAATACATGATGGTTTTGGAAGGTGAACTTGAACTAGCGATGCAAAATCCTAAAATTGGCTGGTGGTATCGCAAAATTTGTGTTTCTGGCGAATGTTATGAAATACGGCCAGGTTGGGTTCATCATGTCACAAATCTGTCTGGCGAGCGCGATGCAATGATTCAGCGATTTTATGAATAATGAAGTAACCGCGATCGCTCTTCCCAAAGAAGCGCGATCGCTTTTATTTTCGATCTAAATTTAACATTTGCCAATTGTTTGACATCTCTCACGTATCCCCTATAATTCTGGTTAAACCCTCCCTAAGAGATTGGATATCTATATCTTGAAGCCTTCCCAGTTTCTTGATAATAAGTTGTTTTTCAATAGTCGTAATAACTGGCTTAATCATCGAAGACTTTAGAAGACCTGCCGATCGCCACTCTGTTATGATGAGATCGCCCACTTTCTGGCTACTGCTAACTTGACTTGTTATACCCATAAGAATGCGATCGGGATATTCTGCATTATAAATCTCAGAACTAATAACAACTGCTGGACGTTTTTTATTCGTAGTTTGATCTGTAAATGGAAATGGAACTAAAACCACATCACCAAAATTATAACTCGTCATACTCCGCATCCTCTGGGTTATCCCAAATTTTAGCAAAAGCTGGTTCTGAGAGTTTATTTCCCGTATAAATGAGAAGACGATCTTCACTTCGCGTCAATAGGAAGTCGATAAAATCTTCTAATACCGTAATTTTATCGGGTGGCAAACTACGTATTTTTTCCATCAGCTTTGTTTCAGAGTTTTGGGTGATACTCATGTTACTTGAATTAAGGTTTACAAGATTCTAGTTTAATATTATAAACTATTAATGAGTTCTCCCCTTCTAAAATCTAAAATTATTGCGACCATCTTCCTTCGCACGGTACAAAGCACCATCGGCCTTCTTCATCAAAATATCGCTATCATCGCCATCCTCTGGATAGATAGCAATGCCGATACTAGAACCGATCGCAACTTTATTTCCTTCCAAATCAAATTCACCCTGCAAAACTTCCAAAATTCTCTGCGCGATCGCCGCCGCATCTTTAGCACGAGAAATATTGGGCAATAAAATGATAAACTCGTCCCCACCCCACCTAGCAATAGTATCCCCTTCCCGCAGACAGCTACTCAGCCGCTTTACTACAGCCTGCAACAGGCGATCGCCAATCGCGTGTCCCAAAGTATCATTAACAATCTTAAAATGGTCTAAATCCAAAAACATCAAAGCAAACAGGCTGCCCCTACGGTGAGCATTCTGCAAAGCTAAATTCAATTTTTCCCCCAAAAGAGTACGATTGGGCAAACCTGTCAGGCGATCGTGTAGCGCTTCATGGCGGATCATTTCCTCCATCTTCTGTCGCTGAAGCGCCCCGCCAATACTTTCCCCAATCACCATTAAAATTGAAATTTCACCCTCCGACCAACGGCGGTGGGAATCATTACCATCGTCAAACCCCAAATAGCCCCAAAGTTGCCTCTCAACTCGAATCGGCACGATCAGCCGTGACAGCAAACCCTCTCGCTCTAAGACTTCCCGCTCTTCCTTTGGGAAAGAGTCAATAAAATCTGTAATCGCATGAGTCGCTTCTAAAATGCTTTGCCACTGTGTCAGGCCAAAGCTATTGGGAGTTAAATTCTGGCGATCGGGCGGGTTAATGCTAGGCTCGATCGATGCCATCACCCATTCAAACCGCAAACTCAAGGCCGCTTCTTCCGTCTCTGGGTGGGGGTGAGTCTCATAAATATAGACGCGATCGACACCTGTCACCACCCCTAAAGTCCCTAGCGCTTTAATAATCGCCGCTTTATGATCTGCGTCTGTCAATAAATGGTGCATAGCAGTCGCCACACCTTGCAGCAAGGTTTCTTGCTTGTGAAGTTCTGCTTCCGTTTCCTTACGCTTAGTAATATCTTCTACAGTGCCTTCGTAACCAGCAATCTGACCCCTCTCGTCCCTGATGGCGCGAGCACTCTCAGAAATCCAGATGGTAGTACCATCTTGGCGATAAACTTGAGACTCAAAACCAGAAATGACATCTTGCTTCTGGAGCAAGCGTTTGAACTCATCGCGGCGGTTGGGGTTAACATAAAGTTGCCGGCCGATGTCCGTAATGCCCGTCATCAGTTCGTCAGGGGATTTGTAGCCGTAAATGCGGGCAAGCATAGGGTTGACGGTTTGATAGCGCCCTTCGGCGGATGTTTGGTAGATACCAGCAACGGCGTTTTCAAAGATATTGCGGTATTTCTTATGATGAATGACCACTCCCAACTGTACGCCAACAGCCGAAAGTAGGGAAATTTGTTTATTTTCTAAACGGGGTTCAAACATGAAAAAAACAAGTACCGCGATCAGTTTGCCGCTGGCAAGGATGGGAATGCTTAGTCCGGCTTGAAAACCTGCAATGGCGGCGATATCTGGGTCAAGGAGGCTATCAACGGGTTGCGGTAAGTCGGCGGGCATCCATTTGAGCGGTTGCAGCGACCAGATTTGCCCTAAGTTACTACTGGCGGAAAATTTCTGTTGTTTTCTGATGCTACGGAATGAGTCTAAATTTTGAGAAGTGCTGTAGTAGGCGGGGGTACATTCTATGAAGGCGGGATCGGCACTGGGAACCCAAGCTTCGGCGTAATTCCAGTTTGTGACTTGGCAGATTTTTTGTAGGGCAATGGTGAGAGCTGAATCGAAGTCTTGAGCTTCGGCTACACTTAAGGTGATGGTTTGCAAGAGGTGGGCTACAGCTCTGTTCCTTTGTCGCTCGGTGATGTCGTGGCAAATGCCGAGTATTTTGGTAATTTTCCCGGCGACGAAGATGGGGGAGAGGTCGATCAGCACTAGCTGAGAGCCTGTTTCTGTTTCTAGTGGCTGTTGGTAAGAACGGGATTGCTGTTGTTGGAGGCAGGTAGTGAGGTTTTGCTCGGTGTTACGGGCGATCGCATCTGGTAAGCACTCGCTGATTGATTTGGAGGTTACGTCGATGTCTGCGATCGCGTACATTTGTAAGTAGATGTGGTTAGCACAGACGAAATGGAATTCTCCTTGAATTGGCTCTACTATAAAAATGCCCTCGGAGCTGTGTTTGAAGATGGCTGGCAATATGGCTTCCTGTTGGCAAGCTGAGTTCTCTTCACCGACGGGAGTGCTGTTTGGTTGTCTCAAGTTCCAGCAAAGCATTTTTACTTTTACCCTGTTATTTGGAAGCGGAGCTTTTCTTTACTTACTAAGTTAGGATAAAATTTACTCCTTAGCAGCAGCTAAGATCACATAACTTCAGGTTTTGGCAAGAGTGGCTGGGGGCTGGGGAGCAGCGGATGGGGAAGATGCAGAAGATGTGAGGATGGGGAGGATCGGAGAGAGTGTGACGATGGTATTTTGAATAATTAACTACATCCAGCGGGTTTTGAAGCGAGGCATAATTGCGATCGCAGGGGGTAACAACTGGTAAGAAGGTAAGCACAGATCGTGCGATCGCAGCATCAGACCATGCTGGAATATTGATGAGTTCGGAGTTGAGAAGCCACAATAGGCTGTAAATAAAACCAACTGAAATTGATTCTTACCACCAAGAAAACCCACCCATAAAAGTTGAGGGTGTGACCGAAATAAGAGGAGATAATTAAATCAAAAATACCAATAAATGAAAAGCAGACTCAATAATTATTTCCTCCTTTGCCTTCTGCTATTCTAGATAACTAAATTGTTCTGCCCTTCTAGATAACGATGTTAACGTTTAATAACTATATAATGGAGTCAATAATCACTAAAGTTTAAGATATATAAACTTCTAGGAGTGGAACAGATGAAGATTTTGGTATTGGCATGGGAGTTTCCGCCCCGAATTGTGGGTGGGATAGCTCGTCATGTAGCGGAATTGTATCCTGAGTTAGTCAAGTTAGGGCATGAAGTTCACTTGATTACCGTAGAGTTTGGTCAAGCGCCCATGTACGAGGTGGTGGAAGGAGTACGGGTGCATCGAGTACCAGTATGGCCAGCTCATGATTTTTTCCACTGGGTTGTCAACATGAACGAAAGCATGGGACATCATGGCGGGAAACTGATGCTCGAAGAAGGGCCTTTCAATCTAATTCACGCTCATGATTGGCTAGTGGGAGATGCTGCGATCGCCCTAAAACACACTTTTAAAGTACCGCTGATTACGACTATACACGCAACGGAATATGGACGGCATAACGGTCTTCATGCCAACGAACACCGCTACATCAGCGGTAAGGAAAATGACTTAGCCTATAATGCTTGGCGGGTAATTGTCTGTAGCGAATATATGCGACGGGAAGTGGAACGGGTATTAGCTACTCCTTGGAATAAAATAGAAGTTATTTACAACGGCATTCGTGCTGAGAAAAAACCTCGCTGGAGCGATTTTGACGCTTTAAACTTCCGACGTAAATTTGCTCACGATCACGAAAAAATAGTTTACTATGTTGGTCGAATGACCTACGAAAAGGGTATTTCGGTATTACTGAATGCCGCTCCGATGGTACTATTGGCAACGGGAGGCAATACCAAGTTTATAATTATTGGTGGCGGTCATACGGAACACTTAAAACATCAAGCTTGGGAATTAGGAATTTGGCACCATTGTTTGTTTACGGGATTCATGTTTGAGGAATATCTTGATAAATTTCAAACGGTGGCTGAC
>NZ_JAQMUA010000332.1:0-3348 GCF_028330895.1 Kamptonema animale CS-326
CCCTAGCCCCTCTTTTCCCCATCTCCCCCATCTTTCTTCAAGAAACTCCACCACTGCGAAAAACTCTACCAATTACCTCTTCAATTGGTGGATCTGTTACAGTTAAATCTATCACCTCTAAATCAGCTAAAATATTTGCCACAGTAGCCGTCAACGCCTCCCGCCGTAACAGAAAACGCACTGACTGACCCTCCACAGATTCCACTTCTCCGTAAACAGAAGCCTGCTCTTTTGACAGTGGACTAGCTAACTCCACTTTCACCTCCCGATAAGGTGCAAATCTATCAAGTAATCCATCCAAACTGCCATCATAAACTAACATCCCTTCATGGATTAACAAAACCCTTTTGCATAAAGCAGTAATATCAGCCATATAGTGGCTTGTCAATAGCACTGTTGCTTGGTAGCGTTGATTGTAATCCCTTAAAAATTCCCGGACACTAAACTGAGCATTTACATCCAAACCTAAAGTCGGCTCATCTAAAAATAATACCTGCGGCCGATGCAGTAACGCTGCCATTAATTCAGCTTTCATCCGTTCACCCAGAGACAGCTTTCGCACTGGCTGATTTAACTTTCCTTCCAGGGATAGCATCTCCGTTAGTTCCCCCACCCGCAGGCGATATTCTTTATCGGAGATACCGTAGACAGCGCCATTGATTTTTAGGGAGTCTAGGACGGGCAAATCCCAGATTAACTGTTGTTTTTGCCCCATTACTAAAGTGATTTGTTGCAAAAAATCAGCTTCGCGGCGGAAGGGAATGCGATCGCACACTCTTACCACTCCAGTAGAAGGATAAATTAATCCCGTCAGCATTTTCAAAGTAGTGGTTTTCCCCGCGCCGTTAGCCCCTAGAAAGCCCACTACCTCGCCAGCTTCTATTTGAAATGAAACGCTCTGAACTGCTTTGACAGTGCGATAGGTGCGGCGCAGAAAGTGCCGCACTGTGCCTTTAAGTCCGGGTTCTTTAATTGCTACCGGATAAAGTTTACTCAATTCTTCAGCTACTATAATCGGCATCAGCTTTACTTTTACTCCCCTGCCTGTAAGATTATACCAAGTTTAAAAATTTCTGCTACAACTCTTATGTTAGTTTTCTTTCCTTCACTCACCCTGTGGTCTATCTTTCTTTAACTATGGCAAGATGGATATGATAGCAAATATTAGGTAGCAGAAAATTATGGTACTGACACCAGACCCTACGGATAGCTTGCGTCTGATTGGAGATAATACTTCTGAAAATATTACTCTGTTGCCTGGAGAATTGGCTAATTTCCCAGAAGGAGTTTGGGCCCTTGGCGGCAAGGATACTGTTACAGGTTCCTCCGATGCAGAATTAATCTTTGGTAATAATGATAGTGATAGTATTCTGGGCGGTTCTGGTAATGATTCTCTTTTTGGCGGTAAGGGAAATGACGATATTTTGGGAGAAATTGGCGATGATATTCTCACGGGTGAAAAAAATAGAGATTTTCTAGATGGAGGTAGGGGTAATGATTTGTTGCGCGGCGGGGTTGGTGTTGATTTATTAGTTGGAGGTGAAGGTAATGATACGCTAATTGGTGACAAAGATGTTGATATCTATAAGGGAGATTTGGGGAGCGATGTCTTTGTATTTAGAGCCGATCAAGCGGGAGTAAGAGCAGTAGGAATTGAATTACCCGATGCGGTGATTGTTGACTTCAATAAGTCTGAGGATTTGATTGGACTGACGGGCGGAGTTACAGGTGGTATTCTCTCCTTCCAAGAGGTGAGCTTGAGCTTCAGCGACCCCAGGATTTTACTTTTAGATCCGGGAATTATAGAGGATGGAACTAGCTTTTTAGCTAAGGGGGGAATCTCCCAGTCCGACCTCGATCCTGATGGCAATGGGCGCGTTGAAGTGACCTATATTAGCTTTGGTTTCACGAATGCTCTTTTAGGTGCAGTTTTGAATGTAAAGCCAGAAGATTTAAGCGGCCGTTTTGTTACGGTTGATTCATTATTGTAAACCTTGGATCTACCCAGATTTTGGGCCGACGATCGGCGTAGATCGGCGTTGCTCTAGTGTTAAAATTTGCAAATGAATCTTCCTATCATTTGATTAACCATGCTCTCGGCGGTCTGGTACGGAGAAAGCCAGACCCAAGGGCGGCGCTGTAGTATTTGCCTTTGTGGGGGCGATCGCTCTCGATTTTCTAAATATCTAACTTTAGATAATGCCTCCTCGCTGGCACTTTTAGGTAATAATGTGAAAAAAAGCAGGTGCGATCGCAGCCCCAAAAATCACTGTTGCACTCGACACACCCTCTAACTCAGTCAATGCACTTTTTATGGATAAATTTGGCTGGACACAAAACAGGAAGGCGCACGGAGATTAAAGGGCTAAAGGAGAATATTTATGCTACCAGAACAATTACAGCGAATCATCGGTTATTTTGTTGAAGAAGCCACAGAACACATTCATACTATTGAAATAGGATTCCTACATCTACAAAGTACCGTAGAAAATCCCGAAAGTATGCACCAGCTAATCCGCTGTGCTCATTCAATTAAAGGCGGAGCAGCGATGCTAGGATTTAGCAGCATTCAACGAATTGCCCACCGCTTGGAGGATTATTTCAAAACTCTCCGCGAGTGTCCCTTAAGAGTTGACAGCACACTAGAATCACTTTTGTTACAGATAGTTCATACTCTAGCAGCGCTAATGGAGCAGGTTTCTAGAGTTTTTGGTCTCAACCAAGAAGTAGGAAACCAAACGATCGGGAGATTGGAGCCTGTTTTTGAAGAACTTAACGCTCACCTGAGATTACTGATTCCTACTCGCGTAACAATTAGAGCTACGACTGACGATCAAGTTTACGTTTTATCCGGTTATTGTATGTCGTTAGCAAGGTTTTCTGTGGCGATCGCGGAGAGCTTTCATGTTCTCGGAGGTGTCATCAGCCGCCAAGAACACGATCCCCTCAATCAGCGGCTGGCTATGGATGTGCAGCTACAACCAGGTATTCGCCAAGAGACTATTCGCTCAGCCATTGAATTCGCAGGGGGCATTATTGGCACAGTGCAGACACAGCGAGGCTTTTCCCTGTTTTCCGGCCCACAGTATACTATTCGGCAAGCGCCCCTGGAACGCCCCCAAACCTGCATAGGATGCCACTACTATTACGGTAGGAGCGATGGCGGCTATTTGCTCAACTGTACGGTACATCCGCACGGCCCAGAAGAAGAAAACTGCCGCGATCGCGAAACTGATTAAGTAATTCGGTTAACAGTTAACAGTTAACCGTTAACTGTTATATCATGTCGGGCAAATTACTTACGATCTGTCATTGCGAGCGAAGCGAAGCAATCGCAGAGACTAGGCG
>NZ_JAQMUA010000333.1:0-9891 GCF_028330895.1 Kamptonema animale CS-326
GAACAAGCTGCTGACGAGATTAAACAGCGATATGGCAAATACCTCAGACGGCCCGTAGTCACCCTAAAATTGCTGGCCCCGCGACCTCTACAAATCGCTATTGCTGGCGAAGTTCACCGTCCCGGTTCCTATACAGTATCCCCCTCATCTGGCCCCGGTGGCTTCGCAGAGCAAGTAGGAACTCAACTCCCAACAGTCACGCGGGCCCTAAAAATGGCCGGCGGTATTACCCCCTCCGCCGACGTTCGCCAAATCAAAATCCGTCGGCCTCAACGTGGCGGGCCAGAACAAATTATTAATGTCAACCTTTGGGAATTATTGCAGAGTGGTGACTTACGTAGTGATATTACCTTACGAGATGGAGACGCTATTTATATCCCCACTGTTACTGACATCAACCGCGAGGAAAACCGCGCTTTAGCCAATGCCAATTTTTCCTCAGAAAGTAATGAAGCTATTAATATTGCAGTAGTCGGTGAAGTGGCCCGTCCCGGTACTTACACTCTAGGTAGAGATATTCAAACTAATCAAATCACAACCATCGAGGCGAATGGAAATCAAACACTGCTCAGCTCAAACGAACCTCCACCAGACACTAGCGGGCCCAGCACTGTTACTAAAGCAATTAAACTAGCTGGAGGCATTACCCAACAAGCCGACATTCGCCAGATTCAAGTTCGCCGCATCACCCGCGCCGGCACGGAACAAACGATTAGTGTTAATCTTTGGGAACTATTACAGGCGGGAGATATAACCCAAGACGTAATGCTGCAACAAGGAGATACTATTATCGTCCCGAAAGCAGATAATACAAACTCGATTGAAAATGCAGAAGTGGGAAATTCTAGCTTCTCTCCAGATACAATTAATATTAGCATAGTTGGGGAAGCGATCAGACCAGGAGCTATTGCTGTCCCGCCGAGCACTTCTTTAAATCAAGCCTTATTAGCAGCCGGAGGATTTAATAAAGCACGAGCCGATATGAGTTCAGTAGAATTAATTAGATTGAATGCAAACGGTACTGTTTCCCGGCGGACTATCTCTATTAATTTTGAGGCGGCGGTGAATGAAGAGACTAATCCTTTGCTCCGCAGTAATGATGTAATTATGGTAAAACGATCCGGTCGTGCAGCATTCTCAGATAGAGTAGGTGGAACTATAGCTCCTTTCAGTCCCTTCTTAGGAATTCTCAGAGTTTTCGATCTATTTCGATGAGTCAAAAATAAAATTTAATTTACTAATCTCAGTCAAATTCCAAGACTCCAAACCGCGAACTATTGCAAGACTGACTAACAATCTAAAATCCCCCTTAAAAAGTTGTAGGTGAAAAATGAAGCCAGAACCAAATTCACAATTAACAGTAATTAATTCTAAGAAAACACAAGCATCACAGCCAAAATTAAATTCTGTCCTTTATCCAGACGAGTTTTACCAACAGCAAGATAAAACTGAAACAGAACAGACAAGTATCTGGGATGTCTTTCGACGCAGAGCCATTTTAATTGTGGGAGTGACAGCCGCACTAACTACGGCAGCTTTTAGCTGGACTTTAACTCAAACAAATGAATATGAAGGTAAGTTTCAGCTATTAGTCGAACCTGTAATTACTGAAAACACTTTAGCAAAAATTTACTCAGGAGAGCTGAAGCTACAACCAGCCGCACCCGTCAATCAAGAAAAGTCTGGCTTTGATTATAACTCTCAGATTCAGGTTTTGCAGAGTCCCCAAGTCATGTCTCCGATTATTAAACAACTGCAAACCAAGTATCCCGATATTGACTATAAAACTCTGTTCGGAAAAACTACTGAAAACGTCCAATTGGGAGAAGATAAACTCTCGATTAAACGCCTTAATAATACCAAAATCTTAGAAGTACGTTATCGCGATACTGACCCCAAAAAAATCCAATTTGTTTTGGATAAAGTTGTTGAAGGCTATCGCCGTTACAGCCTGCAAGATGGCAAAACTGATATCCGCAAAAGCTCTGATTTTATTCAATCCCAAATTCCACCGTTGAGGAAACGAATCGACGGCGCACAAGCAGAATTACAAAAACTACGGCAACAATATAATTTTATCGATCCTCAAATCCAAACTCAACAACTTGCTCAGCAAATGAGTCAACTTCAAACTCAGAGATTGGACACTCAAACGCAGAAAAATCAACAGGAATTACTCTACAAAAACCTGGAAGCACAGCTAGGATTAGATCAAAGACAAGCATTAATGGCATCTGCACTTACCCAAGCGCCTCGCTATCAGGCTTTACTGACTCAATTGCAACAATTAGAAGCAAATATTGCGATTAATTTAGCTACTTATACTCAAGAAAGTCCGCAAATGCAATCGATGTTAGAGCAGCGCAAAAATTTGCTACCTTTGTTACGACAAGAAGCTGAGCGAGTTTTGGGTACTGACTTAGGTAAAGTTAATCCCCAAGTTTTGGCTTTTCAGGATTCTGTGCGGATGAAATTAATCGAGGAATTGGTGAATACTGCTAATCAAATTCAGGTATTAGGAGTACGCAATCAGGTTCTCGAACAAGCGGAAAAACAGTTAAGTCAATACGCGCAAGTATTTCCTGTGGTGCTTCGCCGCTATGCTGATTTGCAGCGGGATTTAGAAACCAGTAATAATACGCTGAATGGTTTATTAGCCAAACAACAAGCTTTACAACTTGAAGCTGTGGGTGTGAAAGATGTGGCTTGGGATGTGATTGCTAAGCCAGAAATTCCCCGTTATCAAAATGGGGAGTTGATACCAGTTTCTCCCAATATGCCTTTGAATTTGGCTGTAGGCGGAGTTGCAGGATTGCTTTTGGGGATGCTTTTAGCGCAGTTAGCGGAACGGTTTCAACATAAGGTTTTCCACACGCCGGAAGAGGCTAAATATACTTTACAATTGCCTTTATTAGGGGTAATTCCTGTTAGCGATAAAGTTTTGCGGCTTCCTTCTGCTGAGAATGCGGCGATTGATTTGGAAAATCCGCCTACTCCTACAAATGCGTTTCAGGAAGCTTTTAGATCGTTGAATGCTAATATTCGGTTGTTGAATGTTGACAGTCCCATTCGGTCTTGTGCAATTACATCTTGTCAAGTTGCAGATGGTAAGTCTACTGTAGCGGTAAATCTGGCAATGGCGGCGGCGGCGATGGGTCAGCGAGTGTTGTTGGTGGATGCGGATTTGCGGCGACCGCAGGTGCATGAGATGCTATGCTTGCCAAATTGGAAGGGTTTGAGTAGTGTAATTAGTCAAGATTTGGATGTGGAAGAGGCGATTGTGCGATCGCCAAGAGAGGATAATTTATTTGTACTTCCATCTGGCCCATTTTTTCCCGATCCAACTAAGTTGCTTTCCTCTCGGAAAATGCAACATTTAATGGAGAATTTGTCAAGCAAATTTGACTTGATTATTTACGATACTCCGCCGCTTTTGGGTTTAGCGGATGCGAATTTGTTGGGTGCTCATACTAATGGGTTAATGTTGGTAGTGGGATTGAATCAAACTGAGCGAGAGGCCTTGCTTTTGGCCTTAGAAGATTTGAAAATGGCGGGGATTCCGTTGTTGGGAATGGTGGCGAATGGGGATAAGGGAAGCAGGTATTATTATCAATCTTATGGTCAGAATTATTTTGAGCAAACATCGGCTTGATCGTAAATCTAGATCGTTCGGCGGTTGAAACCGCGCAGCACACAAATAAAGTCCGGCGGTTGAAACCGCAGCTACACAAACAAAGTCCGCCTACGCGGACTAATAGATGTTGAGGTATCTCTTATACCAAATCCAACTTAAATAACCCTTTATTCTTTAAGTCCGCGTAGGCGGACTTCGTTTTTGTAGTAGCGATTTCAATCGCCCTTATTAAGGGGTCTGGGAATCTGTTGTCCGATCGCACTGACCCTCAGAAAAAATAAAAAATGCTGGCGATCGCTTCTAAAAAAGATATAATAAAAGTTTGAGAGCTTTAAACTCGATCGCATTGAGGAAGATACGGCACCAGCCGCAAATGAAAATCTTAGATTTACTCAAGTACCACCCCCAACTAAATCAAAGCTTAGAGGGGGTTTTTGCATCTTTTTTGCAAAGGAGATGAAGCAATGGCTATTGCGACAATTAACCCCACAACGGGGGAAACACTCAAAACTTATGCACCCGACTCGGATGCAGAAATTGAGGCTAAGCTGGAATTAGCACAGCAGGCATTTAGCAAATACCGCCGCCTGCCATTTGAACAAAAAGCGAAGTGGATGCAGGCAACTGCGGATATTTTGGAACGCGATCGCGAAAAATTTGCCAAAATTATGACCCTGGAAATGGGTAAAACTTTAAAATCTGCGATCGCAGAAGTCGAAAAATCGGCTTTAGGTTGTCGTTATTACGCTGAAAATGCGCCCCAATTTCTCGCCGACGCACCAGCAAAAACCGACGCTAGCCAAAGTTTTGTCCGCTACCAACCCCTCGGCCCCATTTTGGCCGTCATGCCTTGGAACTTCCCATTTTGGCAGGTTTTCCGCTTTGCCGCACCCGCACTCATGGCCGGCAATGTTGGCTTACTCAAACACGCCTCCAACGTGCCACAGTGCGCCTTAATGATTGCAGAAATCTTTACAGAAGCAGGTTTTCCCCCCGGAGTGTTTCAAACCTTGCTAGTTGGTGCCGATAAAGTAGCAAAAATTGTTACCGACGATCGCGTTAAGGCAGCAACCTTGACAGGAAGCGAACCAGCGGGTGCAAGTTTAGCAGCCGCGGCGGGAAAAAGTTTGAAGAAAACAGTGCTGGAATTGGGGGGAAGTGACCCGTATATTGTAATGCCGAGTGCCGATATCGCCGCCGCCGCGTCAACTGCTGTCACCGCCAGGACGATCAATAACGGTCAGTCTTGTATTGCCGCAAAACGCTTTATTTTGGCAGATGCGATCGCCGACGAATTTCTCAAACATTTTGTCGCCCAAATGGAGGCTTTAAAAGTTGGCGATCCCATGCTTCCAGACACAGATATTGGCCCTTTAGCAACCCCAAATATTCTCCAAGAATTAGACACTCAAGTGCAAGCTTGCATTCAGTCGGGAGCCAAACTCTTGACTGGTGGTCGCCCTTTATCTGAGCAACCAGGAAATTTCTATCAGCCTACCATTTTAGCAGAAATTCCTGTCGATTCTCCCGCCCGCCTTGAGGAATTTTTCGGCCCAGTAGCCTTAGTATTCCGGGTATCTGGAATTGACGAAGCTATTGAGTTAGCAAATAGCACATCTTTCGGGTTAGGAGCATCAGCTTGGACTGCGGAAAAAGTAGAGAGCGATCGCTTTATTTCCGAACTAGAAGCCGGATCTGTATTTATTAACGGTTTAGTTAAATCTGACCTTAGATTGCCCTTTGGTGGCATTAAACGTTCTGGTTACGGTCGCGAATTGAGCGTCCAAGGAATTCACGAATTTGTCAACATTAAAACAGTGTGGGTGAAATAAATTGAAATAATCGGGAGGATAGGTGAAACCTATTAGGTGGACAGTTCATGCGTTGCAAAACCTCGCAACTCGTGAAATTAGCTGACAAGAGGACTTTAGTTATGAAAGTAGCTTACGATCCCGAAACAGATTCACTGACAATTACAATGCGAGAAAGTCGGATCAAAGAAAGTGATGAAGTTTACCCAGGTGTAATTTTAGACCTTGGCTATGATGGTGAAATCGTGCGATTTGAGATTTTGTCAGCATCTAAACTTGTCCAAAAGCTCCCCCAAGTTCCAGTTGTTTTAGGCGAATAAATCCCAATTTACTGAGGAGAAAAACGGAAATGAATACAGCTCAATTATTAGTAAAATGTCTGGAAAATGAAGGCGTAGAATACGTATTCGGACTGCCTGGCGAAGAAAATCTCGAAGTTTTAGAAGCCTTGAGAAATTCTTCAATTAAGTTTATCACCACTCGCCACGAACAAGGTGCAGCCTTCATGGCCGATGTTTACGGCCGCTTGACAGGAAAAGCCGGCGTTTGTTTATCTACCTTGGGGCCAGGCGCAACTAATTTAATCACTGGCGTTGCTGATGCTGATTTAGACGGTGCTCCCCTAGTAGCAATTACGGGACAAGTCGGTACAGACAGGATGCACACACAATCTCATCAATATTTAGATTTGGTCGCAATGTTTGCTCCCGTTACTAAATGGAATGCTCAAATTGTGCGCCCTAGTATTACTCCCGAAATTGTCCGCAAAGCATTTAAAATTGCTCAGAGCGAAAAACCCGGAGCCGTTCACATAGATGTGCCAGAAAATATTGCGGCGATGGAGGTTGAGGGTATTCCCCTTAACAAAGACGATCGGGAAAAAACCTATGGTGGCTTTCAAAGTATCAATAAAGCAGCAGTCGCCATTTCTAAAGCTATTAATCCCCTAATTTTAGTTGGCAATGGAGCAATTCGTGCTAATGCAAGTGCGGCTTTAACGGAATTTGCTACTCATTTAAATGTCCCCGTTGCTAATACTTTTATGGGCAAAGGAATGATTCCTTATACTCATCCCTTAGCCTTATGGTCGGCGGGTTTGCAGAAGCGGGATCACATTAGCTGCGCTTTTGATAATACCGATCTAGTGATTGCCATTGGCTATGACTTAATTGAGTATTCGCCCAAGAAATGGAATCCTCAAGGCACCATTCCTATTATCCACATTGGCGTTGATCCAGCAGAAATTGACAGCAGCTATATTCCTATTGTAGAAGTTTTAGGCGATATTTCTGACTCTTTGAATGAAATTTTACGGCGGACAGATCGCAAGGGAAAACCAGAACCATTTGCCGTACAATTACGAGCCGATATTCGCGCTGATTACGAGCGCTATGCTAAAGATGATGGTTTTCCTATTAAGCCCCAAAAAATAGTTTACGATTTGCGGCAGGTTATGGGGCCGGATGATATTGTGATCTCAGATGTGGGCGCTCATAAAATGTGGATGGCGCGTCACTACCACTGCGATCGCCCCAATACCTGTTTAATTTCTAATGGGTTTGCGGCGATGGGAATTGCGATTCCAGGCGCGATCGCAGCTAAACTTGTTTATCCCGACAGGAAAGTAGTAGCGGTAAGCGGTGACGGCGGTTTTATGATGAATTGCCAAGAGTTAGAAACTGCGCTGCGAGTAGGTACTAATTTTGTTACTCTCATCTTTAATGATGGCGGCTATGGCTTGATTGAGTGGAAGCAAGAAGATTACTTTGGCAAGTCAGCTTTCATTAAGTTCGGCAATCCAGATTTCGTGAAATTTGCCGAAAGTATGGGTTTGAAAGGCTATCGAGTTGAAGCTGCAAGTGATTTAATTCCTATACTCAAAGAAGCCCTTGCCCAAGATTTACCTGCTGTGATTGATTGCCCTGTAGACTACCGGGAAAATGCTCTTTTTAGCAAACAAGCTGGAGGTTTAAGCTGCAAAATGTAAATTTAGGTAATTGGTAATTGGTAATTGGTAATTGCTAATTGCTAATTGCTAATTTAGGAGTTACGCAAAACTATCCGTAATATCAAATCCGGTTGCATCGGGATTGTATGGACGGGGGGCGGGTTTATAAGATTTGTCGATACTGATCGTACATATAGGCGAACCCGCCCCTAGGGAACTTAATATCATACAATTCCGAATCAAACGGAAATGGTATCACGTCGAAGCCAACTAACACTCAACAACTAACAACTAACAACTAACAACCAACAGCTAACAAAGAGTTGGGTTTCACTTTGTTCCACCCAACCTACATTCTTAATTACCCTTAGCAATTACCAATTACCCATTACTCATTATCCATTACCCATTATCTCCTTCTAAATTCTGAAGCAACTATCATCGATCCAATCCCTGCATCTGTGAATATCTCTTGCAGCAGAGCATGAGGAATTCGACCATCAATAATATGTGCCGCGTGAACACCTTGAGCCAAACTGCGGACGCAACAATTCACTTTAGGAATCATCCCACCAGAAACAATGCCAGACTCCATTAGCCCCCTAGCTTCCTGAATGTCTAGCTTCGCAATCAAAGTATCTGGATTGTGATAATCCTCCAAAATCCCGGCCGTATCAGTCAGCAAAATCAACTTTTCTGCCCCCAACGCCGCCGCAATTTCCCCCGCAACCGTGTCCGCATTGATATTGTAAGCTTGTCCTGTTTCGTCCGCAGCTACGCTGGAAACTACTGGAATGTAGCCCCCATTAACCAGAGACTCCAGAAGATTGATCTTGACGCTACTGACTTCCCCAACAAAGCCAATACCTTCTTCACCTTGGGGGCGGGCTCGGATCAAATTAGCATCTTGGCCGCATAACCCTACCGCCCGGCCTCCCGCTTGGTTGATCAAGGAAACAATCTCTTTATTTACCCTTCCTACCAATACCATCTCCACAACATCCATCGTCGCGGCATCTGTCACCCTCAGACCATTCTTAAATTGTGGCTCGATCCCCAACTTAGCCAGCCAAGTGTTAATTTCTGGGCCACCGCCGTGAACAACAACGGGGCGCGCTCCCACACAGGAAAGCAGTACAATATCCCGCATCACCTTATCTTTAAGGTTGCTGTCTTTCATGGCTGCACCGCCGTATTTGACAACAATGGTGCGTCCCGCAAACTGTTGAATGTAGGGCAATGCTTCTGAGAGTACCTCAGCCCTATTGGTTTCAGACTTCCTGGGAAAATCGCTTTGTTTGAGCATGGCTAGTAGAATTACATTTTCACAATTATTTAAAGATAATAGCGATCGGGTGTCAGCTTTTATCGCAACTGCCCAGAGGGTTAGAGTCCGGCTAATTGCTGAAACCCTTATTGCGATCGCCCTTTTCCTTCTTCTTTCTTTCTTCGGCTTGATATCCCCTTGACTTTTTGCTGACACCCTCAAAGGAATAGGGCGATCGCTCTCCCAAACTCCTCTAAAATGCGATCGCTCCAAGTGCTGTCAGTATTATAGTTTTTTCTAATCAACTTCTTAGGAAAAATCTCTCTACAACTTATGGATTCCTTGGTAAAGTAAAGAAATGTATTGTATTTGTAGATTTTAGTTAACGTTTTATGACAACCAGTGCAGTCTCAGAGTCGCCCCCAGCCAAGTTTTACTCCCACCCAGACAGTTACTCATTTTCCCCGAAAATGACCGTATTCTGCGACTTAGATGGCCCCATCGTTGACGTATCCGATCGCTACTACACTACCTATAAGCTCGCATTAGCGGATACTCAGGCAGCTTATCAAGCTCAAGGAGTCTTTCTAAACATCACACTACTTAGCAAGCAAGAGTTTTGGGAAATGAAGCGCGAGCGAGTACCCGACGCTGAAATTGCCAAAATTTCGGGATTGCAAGGTTCGCAAATTGATGCGTTTCGGCGACGAGTAATGGAAATTGTCAATGAACCAGAGCTTTTGCACTTAGATCGGCTTCAGCCAGGAGTACAATGGGCGATCGCACTTCTTCACTCTCACGGCGTGCGTCTAGTTCTAGTCACATTACGCTCCCAAAGTCAAGCCACTCAACTCTTACAAAATTACGGTCTCGCCAGACTCTTTACCTGCATTCGCGGTACTCAGGTGACAGATGCTGCGTATAATAATTATGCTAACTTGAAAACGCAACTGTTAGATGAAGTTGTAGAAGAACTAGATTCATCAATAGACTCTGCTTGGATGATTGGAGATACCGAAGCAGATATCATCGCCGGTCAAGCTTTAGGTATTCCCACAATTGCTGTTACCTGCGGTATTCGTAGCACTACCCAACTGCACGCATTGCAACCCACCCGTATTCTCAGCGATCTAGTTTGCACTGCTCATCACTTATTAACAGTTAATTGTTAATGGTTAGGGAAAGAAGGGGAGAAGGAAAGAAGGGGAGAGGGGGAGGATGGGTAATTAGC
>NZ_JAQMUA010000334.1:0-9273 GCF_028330895.1 Kamptonema animale CS-326
ATTCGACTAAAGCGGAGATCGCCACTGGATTGTCTTTGTCGATTTCCCCTAAGCTTTCTACCGCTTGCATCCGGGTATATTCATTCTGAGAAGTGCGGATTAATTCGACTAAAGCGGAGATCGCCACTGGGTTGTCTTTGCCGATTTGTCCTAAGCTTTTTACCGCTTGCCTCTGGGTATATTCATTCTGAGAAGTGCGGATTAATTCGACTAAAGCGGAGATCGCCACTGGATTGTCTTTGTCGATTTCCCCTAAGCTTTTTACCGCTTGCATCCGGGTAGATTCATTCTGAGAAGTGCGGATTAATTCGACTAAAGCGGTAATGCTCTTTTCCCGCTCTGTCTCTTTCAGAACTTCCTTTGCTTCCTCTTCAATTGGATCGCGAAATGTCCGCCACTCTTGTTTCTCAACATTGAAATAACCAAACCCCCACTTAACAATCTGTGCGACAATCGCATCAGCTAAAGAACAATCCTTAAACTCAGCAATCAATACAGCAGCTACAAATACGGATCGATACCAATAAAATTCACAATTGAATCCATCCTCGAACTCTACTAATGCCTTAATAAACCCTTCCTTCCGCTCAACTGAAACATCATCCCGCCCCACCCACAACAACATTACCTCTTTCCACCGCCGCTCAAAAATCCGATAACTCCCCAACTTCGGATTATCCGGTACATGATGCAAGAAAAAATGCCAATCCTCAATAGCCTTCGCCGCAAAATACTCCTGAAACGTGGGATGAAAAAACGCATAAACCGCTTCATCCGTTTTCGCCTCTCTATCAACCAAATTCAGCCACCCCAACTGACAACCTAACTCAAATTCAGATTCTCCCATAAGCTGAATTGCCCAACTTTCTCTTAACCGAAACCGACTCTCACTTTCAATTCCTGCCTTCGCCAATTCTCCCAGCACTTGATTTAACTGCTGTCGCTGTGCTCTTGTTGTCGAGTGTTGCTCTTGTTTCCACTCATAAAAGTAGCGAATAAACCGCTCGTAGAGCATCGCCTGAGTTTCCGGCAATTCCTCATCAAGACTTACATAAAACGTCTGGCACAACAGCGCTAATCGCAGCGGACTTCTGACTAAATTATAAATATTAGCACGGTTGGTTTCCTTTAATTTCGCCAGTAACTTTTCCCCTTTCCTCAAACAGTTACCTAACGAGTTTTTCTCCTGCGCTTTCGCAAACCATTCCCCAATAAACTCATCAACCTGCTCAGGCTTAAACTCCAACGTGCGATAAGTTTCAAATCCCGGCAGCGCATTATTAACACTAGCATCCCAAACATTCAGGCGACAAGTCAAAACCACCCGCGCCTCAGCCACCCATCCGACAAGTTCATCTCGAATTTTTGCTAACGCCTCAGCGGGAGAAGCAGCCGCCATTTCATCGACTGCATCTAACAGCAACCAGACTTTACCTGCTCGAAATTGTTGCTCAAGGGAGGCGGCTAAATTCTCCTGAGTTGCTTCGCTTTTCGCAGCTTGTTTCAGCCAAATTTTCAACAGATACCCGGCTAAAGTTTCACCTTGCAACCCACCCAAAGGAATGCAAATCGGCAACCCCAAATTATTGTCATCAATCCAACTCGCAATCTTATCAAGTAGCGTAGTTTTACCCGCACCCGGTTCGCCAATAATGGCAAGGCGTTGGTCATTTCCCCCTTGAATCACCTCTGTGAGAAACTGCTGATTTTCATAATCTTTAACAATGACTTGCGGATTAAGCTGATATACATCATCTTTGGGCACACATTCATTGCGTCGCTGCTGTTGCTTGCGCTCCAATAACCCCAGTGGCACATACACATTTAATTCGCATCCTAACTCTGTTGCTTGGCGGCGGAGTCGCTGTTTTTTTTGCTGTTCGGTGAGGATGTCGCGGCAGATTTGCGACCAGTTAATTTCGAGTGGATCGGGGTCTGGTGGGTTACACTCCTTCGGATCGACGATTTTGTTGATGTCTAAATCTAAGGCGTTGCAGATGGCGATCGCAGTCTCCCTATCCACCGCTTGTCCCCCGAAAAACCGCTTAACCGTCTTGTCACTGACAGCAGCCTGTACTGCAAGGCGTTCATAGCTTAATGGCGTGCCATTTTCGTCTTTTCCCCGAACCTTGGCTAACTTGAGTTTTGTCAACCCTTCTGGAGTCGCCGAAACGCCGCGATCGCGTATTTTACCCATAGATAAGGGATGGATGCAGTTACTAATAACTAATATATTAAACTCTCTGGCGGATATAGGGACTTTTTAGAGGGACAGTGAAACTTATTATCTGTCCTTAACTGGTCTGGCAAACTCAAAACTACAAAATTAGAGTGAGTTCATAACCAAGTTATACAAAGGTTTTGAGCCATGAATGACTCTCAAAGAAATCAAGCACGGTTACTCAGCGAAGCTATGTCAAACTGCGACACGGCCTTAGAACAAGAACCGCAAAGAATAATTCAATATCAACTGCAAACAAGCCAACCGCATACAGAAAACCTGCCGATCTTTCCTGGCTTACCGCCCTCTGCTTCGATAATGTGGTTTCTGCTACTTTTAGTGCATTTTATCGTTCTGTTGAGAAGCACTAAAAAATAGATTGCTAGAGAGGGCGAACGGTCGGGATCATCCCATTGTTGAAAAAGATTTAAGGCCCTAGCCTCTTCTCTTTGAAGATTTTAAAACAATTAGGCTGAATAAAGTCTTGAAGACTAGGAATGAAAACAGGACTTACGCACCCAACCAAAGAAACCCTGAGCGTAAGTCCTAGAAAATCAAATAATTACTGCCTATAATAATATGTAGTTGCGCTTTAGTGAAGATAGCACAACTACATACATGAGAGTCAATTATTTAATTTTCTTCATTCCTTAAGAAATGAACCCGCCATCTCTAGGCGTGAGAAGCAGTAGCAGTTTGAGCTTTTGGTTGCTGACCATCCGCCGATATGGATTCTCCTTCTATAAAAGAACGTAGCATCCAGGCCATTTGTTCGTGCTGCTCCATCAAACCAGTCAAGAAATCCGCAGTTCCTTGATCCTTAAATTCTTCTGAGCAACTATCAATATGCTTGCGAAGATTGCGGATAACTAACTCGTGATCGTCCACTAAACGCGCCACCATTTCTGTGGCTAAAGGCAAATCGCCAATATGTTCTTTAATCGAGGCATATTTCAGAAATCCTTCAGCAGTACCAATCGGATAACCGCCTAAAGCTCTGACTCGTTCCGCTAGTGCGTCAATATTTTCAGTTAATGCTTGGTAGTGTTCTTCCCACAACTGGTGTAGCGAACGAAATTGAGGGCCGACGACATCCCAGTGATACTTTTTGGTTTTGATTAAGAGTAGATAAGCGTCGGAGAGGTCGTGATTCAACAATTCAACCACGCCACCACGCTGCTCTTCAGATAGACCGATATTTAATTTACGCATTGACACTGCTCCTTTAACCTTCTTTAGTCTCATCTATTTAAACATCTTTTATCTATGAATTACATCAACCGTGAGGATGATAAGTAGCTGAACCTCAATAAATCTCACTATGTAATTGTTCGATAACGAAATCATCGCCATGCCAGGGGATTACTTGGTTAACCTAGTAATTACACCCTATATCTAGCTACTTAGAAATCAGGTTAAAATATTTCCACTTAGATATCTTTAGATAGATGCAAATAATGAGATAATTCTGGCAACGCGATCGCGAGAGAGGTAAGCAGTGAAAATTTTTGTTCCAGGCCGCCTTTGTCTGTTTGGCGAACACAGCGATTGGGCTGGAGGCTACCGCCACGTAAATCCTGCTTTAGAAAAAGGCTACACGCTAATTGCTAGTACAAATCAGGGAATTTATGCAGAAGTTAAGCCTAATTCTACCGAATTGATAATTAAGACTACATTAAATGATAGCACCAAGCTCGATGAAATTGTACTATCTATGGATAGAGCTAGTCTGCTTGCAGAAGCAGAAAAAGGTGGCTTTTTCAGTTATGCGGCTGGCGTTGCTTACCAATTTCTGACTCACTATCGCGTCGAAGGACTGGAAATTGATAATTATTTAACAGATTTACCTATTAAAAAAGGGTTGTCTTCAAGTGCGGCAATTTGTGTTTTAGTAGCTCGTGCTTTTAACCGTTTATACGGCTTGAAAATGACCGTCAGAGGAGAAATGGAGATGGCCTATCAAGGCGAGATTTTAACTCCTTCTCGTTGCGGCCGTATGGATCAAGGTTGTGCTTACGGAAATAGACCGATTTTGATGATTTTTGACGGTAAGCGGATGGAGGTAAATGAGGTCAAAATTCCCAAGGATTTATTTTTTGTAATTGTAGATTTGGCTGCTAGTAAAAACACTCAAGAAATCTTAAGTAGTTTAAATAATTGCTATCCATTTGCTGTTAACCAGGTACAGAAAGATGTGCAGGAATATCTCGGTTCTATTAGTGCTAAAATTACTCTAGATGCAGTTGCGGCTTTGCAACAGGGAGATGCAGAAAAAATAGGTGAATTGATGAAAATTTCCCAGAGCGAATTTGACAGATATTTAATTCCTGCTTGTCCTCAGCAATTAACGGCTCCCGTACTTCATCAACTTCTAACTTATCCAGCTATTCAACCTTATATTTTAGGCGGTAAAGGTGTCGGTTCGCAGGGAGATGGTACTGCACAGTTTATTGTTGAAAATCAACAGAGTCAACAGCAGGTTATTGATATAATTGAGCGAGATTTCCCTCAAATGCAATGTTTAAAGCTCACCATCCCTTCTCAGTCTAGAGTTAGTAAAGCAGTAATTCCAGCGGCTGGGTTTGGTACGCGAATGTTTCCGTCTACCAAGGTTGTAAAGAAGGAATTATTTCCCATTATAGACCGCGATGGTCGCGCTAAACCTGTAATTTTGGCAATTGTTGAAGAAGCAATTAGTGCGGGAATTGAAGAGGTGGGAATTGTGGTACAACCAGGCGATCGCGAAATTTTTGAAGATTTATTTAAAAAGCCACCCAAGTCAGAACTTTTACAAAAATTGTCTCCACAAAATCAGGAATATAGCAAATATCTAGAAGATTTAGGATCAAGAATTACGATTCTCACCCAAGACAGTCAAGAAGGCTTTGGACACGCTGTATTTTCTGCTAAAGAATGGGTAAATGACGAACCATTTTTACTGCTTTTGGGCGATCACATTTATGCGTCTGAAAGTAAAAGTTGTGCGCGTCAGCTATTAGATATTTACTCCCAGGTACAGCAGAGTGTTGTTGGTTTAAGAGTTACGCCATCGGAGATGATTCATCATTACGGTTGTGCTACTGGAGTTTGGCAAAAAGAGGGTTCTATTTTGTCTGTTACTCAATTCTATGAAAAGCCGAAAATAGAGTACGCTCAGCAATACCTCCATGTAAAAGGTATGGCAGATGAGCTGTTTTTGTCAATCTTTGGTATGTATGTACTTCAGCCTAAACTTTTTGATTATTTGGCAGCACACATTAACCAAAATTTCCGGGAAAAAGGGGAATTTCAATTAACATCCTGTCTTGAAAAATTGCGGCAAGAAGAGGGGATCGCAGGTTATATTGTGAAAGGAAAGTGTTTCGATACGGGATTGCCTGATGTTTATCGACAGACATTAATTGATTTTCCTAACTCTGGTCAGTAGCTATGTTTAATAGCAGTAGCTCTCGCGCTTCTTGCTTGACTCTACCTTCAATTACCTCTGCTTGTAAAGTAATAAAAGCCTCGAAGTCTTCTAAGCCGTACTTTGTCATCTGCAAAAGGTGACGCAAATTTTCTTCAGCTTCCAGGGTCAAATAGCCCGTTGCTAAAGCGTTTTGAACAATTGTACTAATTAAATTCACAGTAGTTGTCCCTAGAAATTACACATTCTTACGGCAAGACTAAGCCTTCTTAAACTTTGTTTCACAATTCTGGGGGAATCTAGGTAGTTTCTATCTTAAGAAATAGATGTAATGGCTCAGACTCGGACTAAAGTTAGATATAACAATTGGTAATTGGTAATTGGTAAACGTAAGGTGGGCGCTCGCCGCCCAAGCCTGTAACTCATAGCTAGAGATGGTTTAGGCGAGCGCCCACCCTACATATAGCGTTTATTTATTGCTAGAAAAATTATGACACGGGAACAAATAAGACAGATTCTAGACGCTCTAAAGTGCCTTGCAAGTCATCATTAATTACTTGGAAATCAAACTCACCAGCCGCATCTATTTCTTCTTTAGCGCGTTGGAGACGACGGGCGATCGCATCCTCTGAATCTTGACCCCGGCTCCGCAAGCGCCTCTCTAACTCATCCCAGGAAGGCGGTAAAATAAAAATCCGCAACGCCTCTGGGAAAGTATCTCTAATTTGTCTCGCCCCTTCTAACTCAATTTCTAGGACTACCAATTTTCCCTCTTGAATCCCCTGCTTCACAGACTCGATCGGTGTTCCATACAAATTGCCTGCAAATTCAGCCCACTCCAGTAATTCCCCAGCCTCTACCATTTGTAGAAACTTGCTGCGGCTGACAAAATAGTAGTGTTTCCCCTCAATTTCCCCTTCACGCGGAGAGCGAGTCGTCACCGATACGGATAAATACAGTTGAGAATGGCGTTGGAGGAGCGATCGCACTAAAGTCCCCTTCCCAACCCCGCTAGGCCCCGTCAACACAATCAATCTACCATTCGTCGTCATTGCTTAATCGTCCTTGCCTTGACCATCTTTGTGGAGTACGAATCTGTGAGCAACTGTTTCCGGCTGAATTGCGGACAAAATTACATGACTGGAATCTGTAATAATTACCGCTCTAGTACGCCTACCGTAAGTAGCATCAATCAGTTGTCCCCGTTCGCGCGCATCACTAATGATACGCTTGATTGGCGCAGACTCAGGGCTGACAATTGCAATCACTCGGTTTGCAGACACAATATTGCCAAAACCGATATTAATTAGCTGAATATCCATGCAAAACTAAGGCGCTAGTGTGTAAGAAGCTGTAATTTCTTAATTTTAATGATATCTACAAAAATTTTGAGTTACAAGCCGGAAACTGACAAAAACTGACTTTTTTAGTTTTTCTCAGTTTTCGGCATTTTTTAGCATAATTTATGAATTTTTAATGGCGAAATTTTTAATTTTTAATTTTTAATTTTTAATTCTGTAAGTGCTTTCTGGCTTTTTTGCTCGAAATAGTCTTAAAATGTAACTTGTGCTTGCCAGTAGGGAACTGCAACACCTGTAATTTAACGACTAAAAAGGGTGCTGCTCGTGCAACCAGTTGACTTTACCACTTTAATGGCTGCTTGTTGCGAACTGCGCTCGGACTGGCTGCCGGCGCGTGTGGAACAAGTATATCAGCGCGATCGCCACACTGTAGCTTTAGCACTGCGAACTATAAATCGGCGCGGCTGGCTGGATATTTCCTGGCATCCTCAAGGTGCTCGCCTCTGCATTGGTTCACCACCGCCTCGCACGCCCGATACTTTCACCTTTAGCCAACAACTACGGCATCAAATAGGAAGTTTAGCACTGGTGGCGATCGCACAAGTCGCCCCTTGGGAAAGAGTCATCGACCTGCAATTTGCCCGCAGACCCGGAGAACCCGCCCTCTGGCATCTCTACGTCGAGATCATGTCTAAATATAGCAACGTTATCCTCACTACTCAAGACAACCTGATCGTCACCTGCGCCCACCAAGTCAGCGCCCAACAGTCCAGCGTCCGCCCCATCCAAACAGGTCAACCTTATGAACTTCCGCCCTCCCTCACCGATGCTGTACCCAGTTTAAGCGAACCTATAGAGCGATGGCAACAACGCATCAGCCTAGTTCCCGGACAATTGCGGCGGAACTTACTTAAAAATTATCGCGGCTTAAGTTCAGCATTGGTCATGTCTGCGATCGCAGCCGCCGGTTTAGACCCCGACCAATCTACCTTAGATCTCAGTCCTGAAGATTGGCAACAATTATACAATTGTTGGCAACAATGGCTCCAAGCCTTAGAAAAATCCAACTTTCAGCCTAGTTTTACGCCCCAAGGCTACACTGTCATCGACTGGAATAGTCGGCAATCTCTGAATGGGAAATCGGCTGTTGAATCTGTACAAAAATTACTCAATACCTACTACACAACAGAGTTAAATCAACAAGTATTCGCGCAACTGAGCCATCAATTAAAACAGAAACTCAGCAGCCTCTTAGCCAAATTACGCCTCAAAGCTAATACCTTTAAAGAACGTTTACAACAATCTGCTCGTGCTGATGCTGACAAACTGCAAGCAGATTTGTTAATGGCAAACCTGCACGAATGGCAACCGGGGATGAAAACTATTACCCTCCCCGACTTTGAAACTGGGGAACCAGCCACCATTCCTCTTGACCCCGAAAAAAACGCCGTCCAAAACGCCCAAGCCCTTTATAAACGTCACCAAAAGCTTAAACGCGCTCGTATAGCAGTAGAGCCCCTGTTAGCAGCCGTACAGGAAGAAATAGATTATTTAGAGCAAGTAGAAGCCGCTCTTTCGCATTTGGAAGACTACCATAACTCCGAAGATTTGCAGACTTTAGAAGAAATTCGCGACGAGTTAATTCAGCAGAAATATCTCGAAGATCCCGGTAATCGCCTGCGGGCGGGACAAGAAGCCCGCGCCGCTAAGGAACAAGGGCCTGATTTCTATCGCTATAAAACGCCCAGTGGCTTTGAACTATTAATTGGTCGCAATAATCGCCAGAATGACTTATTAACTTTCCGCATTGCTGGTGATTATGACCTGTGGTTTCATACCCAAGAGATTCCGGGGAGTCACGGATTGCTGCGCCTAGAACCGGGTACTGCGGCTGAGGAAGCAGATTTGCAATTTGCAGCTAATTTGGCCGCTTACTACAGTCGCGCGCGTCAGAGCGAACAAGTACCAGTGGTTTATACTGAACCGAAGTATGTTTATAAGCCCAAGGGTGCCAAACCTGGGATGGTAGTTTATAAGCAAGAGCGAATTATTTGGGGTCGTCCGCAGCAAGCCTTGGCTAAGGCTGCACTTAGGGTTTGATGGCTTTGTCTGTCAATTAAACCGAACACAGGCTTAACAATTTGTTATATATATGCAATTTTTTTGTTAAACTATTACTTGAGAGGGAAGACAAAGGTCTTCATAACCCCCTGCAAGCTTGGGAAGGCGCAGTTTGGGTTTCCTCCTTCTGAGAACACAACGGATTTAAATATTTTTGCAGACCAGCTTGTATTTAAGCTGGTTGTTCTGTTTCAGGAAATAGAAGAAGGGACTAGGGGCTAGGG
>NZ_JAQMUA010000335.1:0-5273 GCF_028330895.1 Kamptonema animale CS-326
CCATTAGCCATTACCAATTAGCCATTAGCCATTACCAATTAGCCATTAGCCATTACCAATTACCAATTATCAGTCGTACCTCCTCTACCTGAAAAACGCTATATCAGTATCAGAGGTATTCTGAGTCCTGTTCCTTTTTCTTCTTGCTTCTACTATAGCTTTCCACTTAGTGCCATGACATTACTAACGAACGATCCAATGGAAATCCTCAAGCGAAAAGCCATAATCTTCATCTTGGTATTTATGGTTTTAGGAGGAATACTAATTACATTTCTACATTTACTTGAAGGCACAACCCATACAATTTCGTTAGTAATTCCTCCTCTTACATCAATTACCTGCTTGAACCTTCTGATCTATCTAATTAAGTATCCCCAGCAAATTTACCGAGTCATAAATCTTCTTTTAGCGTGGAGTAGCTTTATCATCATTTTTCCAGAGTATTCTTTTGTGATTGAGGCATGGTTAGACAAGGAAAAACGGTTGATTGATACTTTACCACCGATTTCGTCAGGACTTTTTTTGCTCACAACCAGCATGATTATTTTCTTGCGTCCTCGTCGATTGGTTCGGCTGACAATCCTACTTTGGTTTATTATAGCCGCTCCAGTGGTTGTTTACTTGATATTGCATCTCCCAGAATTAGAAACACCTAGAGGTATAGATTTAATCGTTACACTTGTCCCTGCTATGGCTATTAATCTATGCTTCATTCGATTTTATTCGCAACTACAAGATGCGAACAATAAACTTTATCTTGAGCGCTTTCATCTTATGGAAATTTCCGAAAAAGACGCTCTAACCAGTGTATTTAATCGAGGTGCGGGAGAAAGGATACTCCAAGACTTAATAAATCAATCAGAGGAGCAAATCGGTATTATTTTGTGCGATATAGATCGCTTCAAACAAATCAATGATAATTATGGTCATTTAATGGGCGATCGCGTTCTACAATTAATAGCTCAATCCTGTAAGAATCGGTTAAGAGAGAAAGATATTTTGATTCGTTGGGGTGGCGAAGAATTTTTAATTGTGGTGACAGGAGATGATGAAAAGGAATTAAAACAAATGGCGGAACATTTGAGATTGGCGATCGCGGATCGACAAATACCGGAAGTGGGCAAAGTCACTGCTTCATTTGGAGTTGCCTTGCGTCAACCGGAGGAGGATATAATTCAGCTATTTGCCAGAGCCGATCGAGCATTATATCGGGCTAAAGGGTACGGGCGGAATCAAGTAATTGCAGCCTAGTAAGTTGTTTAGCATTTTCGCAACTTACGCATTCAACTAAATAAACTGGGTTTTTTACCGAATTTCTAAGCTGCACGAAATTTCATTATTTATCAATCCCTGTAGGGACACGCCAATGCCCATTAGGTGTCAACTTAAGCCGAAAGCCTGCCAGGGGCTGAAGTCCCTGTCTAATAGCTAAAGCCCTCTGAAGAGGACTAATTAAGATTTAGAGTCTCTGTTGATTGCATACTCTTTCTCTAAATCAAGGAGTTTCTCTTTCCTAAAACTTCCCCAACGATATCCTCCAACTCCCCCACTTTTAGGAACAACTCGATGACAAGGAACAATCAATGCAACTGGATTTGTCGCACAAGCGCGTGCCACAGCGCGGAGAGAATTTGGCTGTCCAATAGCATCAGCAATATCACTATAAGTAACCGTTGTACCAGCAGGAATTGCCTGTAAAGCATTCCAAACTTGTAATTGAAATGCTGTAGCTTTCACGTCACAGGGAAGATTAGGCAAAGGTAAATTACCGCTAAGATAATCTATTAAAGATTGCATCCATTGACACAATTCTGAATCCGCTTTTTCCAGGGAAGCATTGCTAAATTCTCGTTGCAATTCGCTTTCAAGTTCTGCTGCATTATTTCCCAAGCGAATGTTACAAATCCCGCGCTTAGTGGCAGCTACAATTACAAAACCGAGAGGAGAATTAGCGATCGCATAACGTATTTCTTCACCGGAACCAAGGCGTTTATAAGTATTAGGAGTCATGCCGAGTTGTTTTGGTGCTTTTTCATATAATCTACTACTAGAGCCGTAGCCGACTTCGTAGAGGGTGGGTGCGATTTCTTCTCCCTGTCTGAGATGTTCTTTTAAACGTTTAATCCGCAGAGAATCGGCATATTGAAAAGGGGAAACTCCGACTATTTGTTTGAATATTCGCTGTAGGTGAGTGGGACTCATGGCGACGCGATCGCCTATTTCTGATAAGGTGGGTATGCGATCGCACTCTCCCTCTATATAACGACAAGCTGCAATTACCTTGTCTCTGGCGGGATTGTCAACAGTCGCATTTTGTGGCTGACAGCGTTTGCAGGGACGAAAGCCTTGATTTTCTGCGGCTTCTGGTGAGTTAAAAAAAGTAACTTGGCTGCGGTTGGGTTTGCGGCTGGGACAGGTTGGACGGCAATAAATGTTTGTCGATCGCACGCCGTAGAATAATTTACCATCAAAGTTGGTGTCTCGATTCAGGATTGCTTGCCAAAGGGTTTCTTCTGAAAGAGATAAAATTTGCGGTGCTGATGCGTGCATAAATATTAAAATTTAACTACATGACTTTAGCTTAAACATATTTTTAATTAGGTTCTATCCGATTCTTGCGATCGAATTTGAAAAAGGGGATAAAATCTGATGAGGTTTGAAGATGTGACTATCGCAATGCGTTTTAACTTCCCAATAAAAAAACGTGACTCTCCCGATTTTATCAGATAAGAGCCACGCTATTTGTCTCTAAATAAACTTCAAATTGCCACCGATAATAATCGCGATCGCATCTTGATCCAACTCTCGCTTCAAGTACAACGCAAACAGTTTAATCATCCTTTCCCCGACTTTCATTTGCGCTTGCGTCGTCAAGGCCGCAACTAAAAAACCAGGTTCTTCTACTAACTGTCCAGTTTCCTCTAAAATCCATCCTCCTTTGATATCAGGAAAAGCCGTGAATCCTCCAAATAAAGTCGCAAATAAGAATTTTGCTTGTTTTTGGTAAAAGGAGTTATCCGCCGGCTGGTTTTTATGCCGCGTTCCCGGTATAATCACACCATTGAAACGATTTCGATCGGGCGTTGTCTCTTCAGTTAAACTGATAATTGACTGTCGCTGAGGCTCACTTGGTAATAACCTCTTGATGCTATTATCAATGGTGAAACAGAGCGCGATCGCATACGGCATTGTTGCCCAAGTTTGCTCAAGCAACACTTTTGCCTCAATCATGCTAAAATCAGACATAAGAACTCCTCGCTCCGATCAAGAGCAAAAAAATTACATTTGAAGTCAAAAAAACTAAAGCGGTACTGGCTGTAACCAGTGCATCGCTAACAAAGTTTCTAAAGCGTCTCTAGTCTCACCTGGGGTCGCTTTTTCGCTTATATGGCTAAGATAACAGGAGTAAAAATAAATGTCAACCAAAATCCCCAGATATTTATCAAAAATGTGTTAAACTATAGACAATGAGTCTAAAGCCCAAGCAGGATAAGCTTTTTATGATAGTTCACCCAGTGCGAACACAGCCTTAGACTACCAATCTCAACATTAAATGGTTAGTATGACAGAAACTTTTCTCTCCCACTTCACGCCGAGTCTGATGTCGGGGGATGTTTTAGAACAGATGCTTGTCCAACGCCAGGAACTTGCACAGGAACTTGTCGATCGCGTTCGTGAAAGTGCAACTACTCCAGTCAAGCATTACACTTTACTAATTGGGCCGCGTGGTATTGGCAAAACTCATTTAATTTCTCTCATTTATCACCGCGTTCATCAGCAGGAAAATTTGCGCGATCGCCTCTTTGTTGCGTGGTTATGGGAAGACAATTGGAGTATCACTTCATTTTTAGATTTAATAATTAGTATCTTTACAGCATTAAAGCAAGATTATTTAGAGAAATATCAAAAGCAACTTCAGCAGAAAGTTGAAGCTCTCTATTCATCTCCAGAGACGGCTGAACAGACAGCAGTAGAATTGTTAAAAGATTTCATTGGCGATCGCACGTTACTACTGCTAGTAGAGAACTTAGACCAAATATTTGACGGGTTAGGTAATTCTGGTCAAAAGCAATTTCTCGTTTTCTTGCAAGAGTCTAATTGCTGTACGATAATCGCCACCTCACCGAGTTTATTTGATGATATTGATAATAAAAAAGCACCTTTTTATGATTTCTTTCGCCTCCACGACTTACAGGATTTAACTGCGGTCGATGCAGCACAATTGTTGATAAATGTGGCAACAATCCAGGGCAATATTGAGTTAAAAAATTTCATTGCTTCACCAAACGGACAAGCTCGGATTAAAGCGGTTCATCACTTAGCAGGTGGCAACCCCCGCGTCTATGTAATTTTCTCCCAATTCCTCACCCGTGAATCCCTGGATCAATTGGTGAAACCTTTTATGCGGATGCTCGATGATTTGACACCTTATTATCAGTCACGAATGCAATTTCTTTCGCCTCAACAGCGAAAAATTGTAGAGCTTTTGTGCGATCGTCGCCATGCTGTTAGTGTTAAAGAAATTGCGGAGCGCTGTTTTATTACACAGGCGACAGCATCTAGTCAACTTAAAACTCTGCGGAATTTGGGATATGCTACTGCGGAAGCGATTGGGCGCGAGTCTTATTATGAATTACGGGAAGTGCTGATGCGTTTTTGCCTTGATGTTAAGAAGCAGCGGGGTGAAGGGACTATACAGTTATTTGTAGATTTTTTGCGGATCTGGTACACGCGGGAAGAATTACAGCAGCGATTAGAGTTAGGGATAGCCGATATTACGAATAAAATAGGAGTTGATTTTTCGGGAGAGTTATTGACTGTTGGTTTAGATAAATTGTCCTCTGAACTAATGAAACCATTGCCGCCTAATGGCTTAATGGAAATACAATATCTGCGTCATGCGTTGGAAGGGGTGGAAAGAGAAGAGGAAGATCCCCGCATGGTAGCGTACTGGCAGGAATATGACAATTATTTTGATGAAGAAGATTATGTTAATGCTCTGCAAATCACAGAAAAATTGATAGAAATTAGCGGTAAAGTAGAAGACTGGTATAAGCGGGGTCGTGCGCTGGGAAGATTAGGGCGAAACGAAGAAGCAATTAGCTCTTTTGACAAAGCGATTGAATTCAAACCTGACTTCCACGAAGCTTGGTATAACCGGGGTGGGGTGCTGGTAAACTTAGAGCGATTTAAAGAAGCGATCGCTTCTTACGACAAAGCGATTGAATTCAAACCTGACTTCCACGAAGCTTGGTATAACCGGGGTGTGGTGC
>NZ_JAQMUA010000336.1:0-7371 GCF_028330895.1 Kamptonema animale CS-326
CCTCTGGGCGGTGACATACCGCCCAGAGGGCGGCATTACGTAAGACTTTTGACATCATTTTAAATTCAATCGAGCGCGTGCTTTCCCAATCCAAACATCTTCATCTGCAATCTTCGGATCTGCCAAAATTAAACAAGTTTTCCATTCTTGCACTGCTCCTTTCGTCTCTTTCATACCATCTAAAACTTGTGCTTTTAAACAATGAGCAGGCGCTCTCTTGTTATCCAGTTTAATCGCAGCATCCTGTTGTGTTAATGCCTCTTCATACCGTCCTAATTCCAGCAATGCCCAACCAATATTTTTCAGCAAAGAATACTTGGTTGCATCATCTTTAGCTAATTCTAAACCTTGCCAAAGTAAGTTAAGAGCGCCATTGTAGTTTTTGTCATGAACTATAAACAAGCGAGCCAATTGGCTATAAGCACCAGCAAAACCTAGTTTTGCTGACCTCCGATATTTTTCACGAGCGCATTCAAAATCTTGCAAATCTTGGCAAAGCCACCCTAAAGTATAGGGTACGACTCGATTATCTGGATTCAAAAACTCCGCTAAGCCCAAGGCTTTTTGAGCTGTAATTAAATCGTTTTTCTGGTAACTATCAAACGCAAAATCATTAACAAATATAGCCAACTTTGGCAAGCCAAAATGCCAGCCGGCTACGCCACCAGTTAGCAGTAATAAAGCCGCCCACTTGAATTTATAATTTGATTGAATTATAAATTGGAATGGGTTATAAACACGCGGGGGCGTTATCGTAGAAGGAACAACTAGAGCGATTTCTGCTACGCCGAGCAAATCATTCCAAGTTGGTGGCTCTACAGCAGGATTCTGAAAAATTATCGGCAACCAACTAGCACAAGGAAAGTTAGTTTCCAACCCTTGCAGCTTTTCTCGTGCTTCCCTACAAGCCTGATACAAAGAGTTACCACTAGCAAAGTTTATAAGTAAATCTTTCAAAAATTGCTGGGCTACAAAATCGGGAACCATTTCCCGCATAACAATCATTTGCGGAATTTCCCAATCATCCAAACCTCTCGCTAATCCCAAGCCATCGCAAGAGTTGAAAATGGCTATCTGCAAACCATTTGCTACAGCTTTTCTGAGACCATACCACACTTCATTAAGGGTCAAACTGTCTGTTTCATTAATATGAATCCAACCCGTATCTTCATCTGTCTCGCCGTGTCCTGCAAAAAAGATAATATCCCAAGGCTGCTCCCACAACTTATCATTAATTTGATTATGTTTAGGCTCAATTAAAAAAACTACCTCTGCATTGGGCAAACTTTCTAGTAGCTTTCTATCTTGTTCAATATTAATGCCTGCACTACAACCTAGAATGGCTAAAACTCTGACTTTGGATTTAGCAATTATTGGCAATAGTCGTGGGCTCTTATACTCGATTGGACTGAGAGCAACTTCAGTAAAAGAGTAGCGATCGATAAAATCCCATAAGTGCCAAGGAAGCTTCTGCAAATGATGATCTTCAGTGCTAAGCAGTACCCGTACTTTCTCTATTGGGATTAATTCTTCTCGCATTACTCTGTCAATGTCGCGAAACTGTTCGGAGTCCAGCCATTGATTGATGGGATTGCGGAGTTTTTCTGCCGATTCGCGAATTTCTTGGAGGCGGGTAGAAAATGAATTATGTGTAATAGATTTGGGCCTAATTCGGCTAGCTAAACCCAAATTACGGTATTCAAACCAATGATCCTGGATTGCGGCCGCTAATTCTGGATTAGGGGGCAGACTGCCACTGATTCCGATAATTGTGCGAGCGCCTTCTTTAATTTCCAGGGAAGCTCGAAACCCCCCTATTTCCAGATCGCCATCAAGCTTAAGGACAACTACTTTAGCCATAACTCGCCCCTATACCTAGCCTATATTTACGACAGCCTAATTGTTGTAGGGAGCGCGCGATCGCGCTTAATCTCGGCTTATCTAGCTTTGGCTATCAAAGCTGAAACTCCTCCACGATGCTGACATCACCCAAAGCTACTTTAACACTAAATTGTTCACCTGGATAGCCATTAAACTCCAATTGTATATTTTTGCTGCTTTTCGCGACTGTTTGCATCATGGGTATTCCTTGTTCATCAAGCACCATTAACTGCAAATCCTGCGGTAAGTAAATTTGTGGTTTGACGGCGTACAGCTCTACAAAAATATCAATTTCTGGTTCAGTTCCCGCTGCTAACCCTACAAATATTGCTACCCGATCGTCCGCCTTTTGCAATTGAAGCAGCTTAGCTCCCATTGTTGTATTGTCCCGCTTTCTGAATTTTATAGGAGCGGCACTTCGGAAGTTAAAACTCGGTTCTGTTTCCGGCAACGACAATAGGGATTCTATGGTTTCTACCATTTCCCAGCCAGCATCCAGAATGCCGTTTACCCAATTGCTCAATACCGCGACAATTGGACGAGGTGTACTCGCCACTGTCAGGAAACCTTCAAGGGATTGCCACTGCCTTAAAGGGATTTTTTCTGCTGTTGCTTTCTCCACAAAGCCTATTAACTTTGCCTCTTGCATCGATTCAGACAATTGCACGGCGATGTAACCGATTCTGTCTGTCCAAACCTCGGCTGGTACTTCTACAATATCGGAGTCTGATAGCAAGGCTCTACACTCTACTTTGCCTAAATCTTTGATGGTTAAATCGGCTGTATTTAGCAGGCTTTGCATTAATGAATCCCAGCTATCGCCAACTTGTAAGTCTGTTTCAATTTGCATACACTGGCAGTAATAATTTACTGCTAAGACTGCTAAAGTATTGCGATAAACTTGTTCGCCTTTTTCTGCATTAGCTTGCTGGCGACGGAAGTGTTCTGCTTGTTTACGGAAGTTAGATGTGATGGTCACGGTAAAACTCAGTTCCTCTGTTGTTTGTTTTTTTTCTAACATTTTCATGTTCCTTTTCAGTTATTCAAATATAGCTTAATTTTCTGAGAAAGTTCTCTGAGGCTGCGTTGATAGAAACTGCTGAGAGTTGATAGGGGTATCCCCAAATCGGCTGAGATTTCTCTCCATTTTTCTCCAGCTAGTATTCGCATTGCTAAGGATTGAAAATTAACATGGGGATACATTTTGTGACGCAGGTTTTGACAAAGCTGTTCCGGGTCGTTTTCTATGTAGTCCAAGATCAGTTCAGATAGAAGAGGTATCTTTTCGGGTTGTTCGAGGTTGTTTTCATCGGGTATTGATCCCACCTTAACATTAGACTTGCCGAGGATTTCACGAATTGCATCATTAAAAAAACGCTTCTCCATATAAAAATTCACCCATCTCATTACTGGACTCTTCTCAGGTTTGTATTGGTCGATTTTTTCGCAAATGTAAATCATGAGTTTTTGGATTGCTTCTTGATATATTTCCTCATATCGATCTCCAAATTGACCTTGACACGGACGGCAAAGTCTGCCAGATTTGAGAATCTTTTCAACTAGCTTGGTGAGAGCCATACGCCTCTCTTTACTTTTAGGTGGATGCCGCTGAGCTTCTATGGCAAGCATCATCAGTCCCTCGTCTTGTAACCTATTTTGTTCTTGGTCGAATGACATCAAGTCTCCTGTATTCGCCGTAGATGTTTTATTAGCCTCTATTTATCTGTTAAGGTTTTGTGGCGATTTTTACGCGAAGTGGCTTGATTTGTTACAAATCTTTATATTTTGTGGCGATCGCAATCTTAGTCATCACTTCACTAAAAATCTGGATTATGTAAAGTTTGGTAAATAAACGCGGGAACTCGCATAAAACTTGAGTGTGCCTCCAGATAGATAGTTGAAGGTCACAAGGGTGAGCATCACAGAATGCTAATGAATATTGAAAAAAGTAATGCCGATCTAGAGTTCAACAATTGGATTTGTCCAGACATCAGGCCCGCGTGGAAACTTGGCAGACTGCGGAGTTCCGAGGAAATTATTCTGCAAGCAATAGAAGGAGGGAGGGAATTTCGCTTTAGTGAGGCCGAAGGCTATGCTTTGCGTTACTTCACGGGGGTTTTGACGGTTCGGGAAGTTCAGAGTCGGCTGAGTGCAGAATTTTCTAGGTGCGATCGCGACTTGGTGACAAAGCTAGTAGAAAAGCTGGTTACTATGGGGATTCTAGTACGTATTGATAGCCATCGGTTGAAGGCGATCGTACAGTGGCTAGAACATCCCGATGGGTCTTGGATTTTGCGGAACCCGGAGGAAATGACGTTTCTGCAAGTGAGTCCAGAGGACAAAGCGATTATAGAACAATTAGGAATATACCAGGATGCAACTGCAACGGAATTTTACGTTAGTCCAGCAAAACTGCACGCTTTGCTGGAACTGTTGGCCGCTACTGCTATGTTAGAACGCGATCGAGGGTCTCGCGAGCCAGATTTCTAAAGAAATATAACAGAGGTGACTTAGATACAAATGTAACTGAGAAACCAGAGCATAGCTGCTAACTCGGTGGGTGCGATCGCGAACCACACCAACCCCCTATCCATGATCTCCTGTTGGTCTATAGTTAGCGGGGAGCTACAGGCAAAATCCAGTTTTCCGCTAACTATATTCTGAGGCTATTAAGCAGCTTTTTCCACAAAAGACGTTAACCTTTCTAACCACTCCGGCCAGTAATAGAGCAAATTTTCCCGATTGAATTCAAATATTTCTGCGTCTTCACCGGGAAGGGCTACGACAATTAAACCATTAACAATTTTAGCGCCAAACAAACTGTCACGATAACATCTGTTAATTGCACCACCATAAGCTACAAGCTGTAAAGGCTTGTCATAAAGTTTTTGCACTTGCAGCTTTGGTTCTTCAGCAGTCGTCCACTCAATAATGTGGGGAACACCTTCATACCGGGCAACTAAATCAACTTTCCCAGCGTATCCTTCCACATAATTTGGTACAATTGTCTCGACTAACTGGACATCGGTAAGTTTCTCCAGTACAGGCTGAATGCTATAACAATAAGGCTGAATTAGGCTGGAAGCGGTGGGAGATAACCCCTGCAAATATTCCTTAACCCACTGATGCAATAGTTCTCCTCGGCGACGGCTAGTTAGAGCAATGCGATTTGCTTCTGCGTTCCCTACTTTCTTGCGCCAATTAGAAATCGCAGCTACAGACTCAATCCGCTGTGTATCTTTAAGTATGGTGGTAACGGCTGGTAGCACGATGCCATAGTTGCCTTGGTAGTAAAAGCGACCATTAATGTAGGTTCGTTTCATAAGAAAAGTCTCCAAAAAATTGCTAAATTCAATCTCGCAATTTTGCTTTGGAGTTATCTCTCACGTTAAGGCTGACTTAGGCTGACATATCTACAATCTTCAGTTGCAGCGTGCTATTCAAAATTATTTTTGCTCTACAATAAGTAGTATTAGAGTACCTTCACTGTGGTTTAAGGCTAGAAGGCTAGATGGAAAATACTGAATTTGCTTTTAGATAATGGAGAGATTAGCCCATGTCGCTACCCTGTGACTTTTTGATTAAGATGGCTGATATCTATAACCTTTCGCCAGAGCAAAAGGCTGCTTTTGTAATCTTGTTTGGCAGTAAAAAGACAGAATTGGAGATAGCAACAGCACTCCATATCAGTAATAGTGCATTTACCACTCGTATGAGCCATGTTTACAGAAAGTTCAGTATCAACGGTAAAGGCCCAGGTAAATATGGTCGCTTGCTCAATTTTCTGACTACCGAGTATCGGAATTCTAAGCCTTCGGACTCTTCAACTTCTAATCTGTCAGAGGATGAGCAGAGTAATACTCCCCCACCCCAAGATGTTGAACCTGATATAGTTCAAAACAGACTGGAGAATAACTGTAATATTGATGTTTGTGTGCAGAAAGTACAAATCCTCCAAGTATCTCCAGATAAGCTTGAACTGGTAAAACAGGCTCTTGAAAGTTTTCCCTCTGTAATCCAAGCTAAACAGAATTTTGAAGGCAAAAAAGTGAGGCTTCAGGAAAAAAAGCTTCGCCAAGGATACCTTACTAAGCTAGAAGAAATAAGTTTAAATGAAAAAAATCTGACCTTAGAAGAGAAGCTGGAGGCTTTTTGGGGAAATAAGATTAACTTAGTTAGCCAGCCCATAGAGGATTTTTTTGGAGGTTGGCCAATTAATCGCGATTTTTTTATTTATATTTGTTCAAAGCTAAAGCTAGAATACCGTTCAATTTTGGATATTGATTTTTTGAAAATTATGGTCGATATAGTACCACGAATGCGTTCAAGGTGCTACAGCAGAATTCAAAACCAGTGTGGGACTCTACAAATTTTAGATGTTTCTCGGCCAATTGAGTTAGATGATCTCTACGTTCATGTCAATATTTTGGATGAACCAATGAGTTATAGCCGCTTAGAAATTTCTGACTTGCCGCAACTTTATGACCCAACAAATGATGAATTTAATCGGTTGGGCTTGGGCAAGATTTGTAAGCCAGAAGTACCGGGATTAGAGGTTATAAAAAATCATCTTAAATTAATGGTACTTGGTAGACCAGGAGCAGGTAAAAGTACCTTTTTGCAATACATAGCTATCCAATGTAATGAAGGTCTATTAGAAGCAGACCGAGTGCTAATATTTATCCCGCTAAAAGCTTTTTCAGAGGATACTAAAAATAGCGAAAAATTTAGCTTATTACCCTACATTAGTCAACAATTAGATTGCTGTGGCGTTGTTAACCAATTGGTAACAGAAAAAATACTTGAGCACGGTAGAGCGCTAATTTTGCTTGATGGTCTGGATGAAGTGCCAGAAGAAGATGGTGATGAAGTTGTGACACAAATTCGTCGATTTTGTGATAAATATTACAAAAATAAGTTCCTTATCACTTGTCGAATTGCTGCTCAAAAATATAGGTTTCCTAAATTTACTGAGGTTGAAGTGGCCGATTTTAACGATCTGCAAATTAAAAAGTTTGCGGAAAAATGGTTTATGGCAGTTGACAAAAATTCAGAGGATAAGGGGAAAGAAAAGGCAACTCAATTTATAGAAAAGCTAAATCTTCCTGAAAACCAGCCTATTCGGGAAATTGCCGTTACTCCCATTTTATTAATTTTGACTTGTTTAGTTTTTCAATCAAAAACCGAATTCCCCTCTAACCGAGCCAAGCTATATGAGGAAGGGCTAGAAATTTTACTTAGAAAATGGGATGAATCCAGGGGTATTGAACGAGATAATCCCTATAAAAATTTATCCATATTACACAAAAAAGAGTTACTATAGCCTTTCTCAAAAAGATGAGGTACAATAACAGCAGTGTGTAAACCAGTTAAAAATATTTGACGATGTAACTTGTCCGAACGCAAACTCTATGGCTTTTCCTAATTCTTGATAATTAGTAGTCTTGATAGAACAGAGAATGATTTTAAGTTTTGACCACAGATTTTCAA
>NZ_JAQMUA010000337.1:0-3057 GCF_028330895.1 Kamptonema animale CS-326
CCCCTAGCCCCTAGCCCCTATCATGAAAATTGTCTTTTTTGGTACTCCCCAGTTTGCAGTTTCTAGTTTAGAAAATTTACTAAATCATCCAGACATTGAAGTTGTGGCAGTTGTTACTCAGCCAGATAAGCGCCGAGGGCGGGGCAATCAATTAATACCTTCCCCTGTTAAAATAACTGCTGTTGCTCACAATCTTCCAGTCTGGCAACCCCAACGAATTAAAAAAGATAGTGAGACACTATCTTTACTCAAACAAACAGAAGCCGATCTCTTTATAGTGGTAGCTTACGGTCAGATACTTTCTCAAGAAATTTTGGATATGCCTCAGTTAGGCTGCATCAATGTTCACGGCTCAATCTTGCCCAAATATCGGGGGGCGGCACCGATTCAATGGTGTCTATATCACGGCGAAAAGGAAACTGGTATTACTACAATGCTAATGGATGCTGGTATGGATACTGGGGCAATGTTATTGAAAGCTTTTGCAGGGATTACTCTTTTAGATAATGCTGCAACATTGGCGGAAAGGTTATCAGAATTGGGAGCTGATTTATTAGTAGAAACTGTGTTAAAGTTAGGGAAAGACGAAGTGAAAGTGATTCCTCAAGATGCGTCAGAGGCAACTTATGCGCCGCTGATTAAAAATCCCGATTATGCGATCGATTGGTCGAAGAGTGCGATCGCACTTCACAATCAGATTAGAGGATTTTTCCCCGACTGTGTTACCAGTTTTCGCGGCAATTCGGCAAAAATTAGCGCTACTGCACCTCTGGGTTCTGAATATTGGTTAAAATTGCCGCCAGATTTGCGGCGTTTAGAGCAAGATTGGTCAACTTTATCTGAGCTTTCTGGTAAGTGTGGAGAAGTTGTAAAAGTTGTTAAAAATTTGGGGCCAATCGTGCAAACTGGCGAGGGTTTATTGCTGTTGCGCGAGGTGCAGTTAGCGGGGAAAAAAGTTCAGTCTGGATGGGATTTTGCTAATGGTACTCGCTTGGCTGTGGGGGAGGTTTTTGGTATAAAGAATGAAGATAAAGCAAATAATTAGTAAAGATGATGAAGGAACTTAAGAATGAGAGGAGACGCGATCGCCTCCGTATTCTGAGACATCGCCCAAGCGATCGCGCAACTCATGATTTTTCATAGAAGCGGCAGCGATCGCATGGCCCCTCTGGATTAACCGCACAGCGAATGATCTCTGATCGCGCACTATAGCGACAACTGGCATCGCCTATAACCCAGTGTCCCTCGACAAAACTCTTCTCTGTAGGCCGTTGTGCAGACTGCACGTACAAGTCAATTTTCTGCAAGCGATAGCGCCCCGATCGCAATTGATAGCGGTGACGGCGTTCTAAAACAGCATAAGTCTGACCTTTTAAATCGAGATAATTTCCCGGTTGCGGTGTCCAATCAAGCTGGACACTTCCCAGGGATTGGCGCGGGTGGGTAAGTATAACCTCTGTCGGTAAAGTTTCTTGTTCCATCTGCCTATATGCTCTATCTATTGCTGACTACAGGTCAAAGCGATAAAGATATTTTACCGCAGATCGAGGTAGAACAATATAGATGATGTTGCTTTCATCTGCATTTATTTGGGTCAAAAAATATCTCTTTTATCAGTTTTCAATTGAGGAAATCAGGACTTACACACCCAATTTAATTAGCAATTAGCAATTAGCAATTAGCAATTAGCAATTAATATATTTTTGATAATCGGAAATAAAAATCATATAGATTTGAGCGCTGTATCCTATAATAGGGGCGATCGCTTATATTGCTTATACGGAAATACCTGTTGTTGAAATGATCCAAACTGTATATCTTGCCGTTAATGGTACTTTGATGCGAGGTCTGGAGTTAAACCATAACTTGTTAGCAGTTGGCGCTAGCTTTGTGCGAGAGACTGTAACGGAACCCAGTTATCGGTTATGGTCAATTAAAGACCGTTATCCAGCTATGCTGCGAGTTGCAGATGGGGGAGTTGCGATCGCAGTTGAAGTTTGGGCTATACCTGCTGATGGTATCAGCGAAATATTATTAAAAGAACCCGCTGGATTATGCGTAGGTAAGGTACGTTTAGCTGACGGTGAAGAGGTTCTGGGAATTTTAGGCGAAGCTATCTTATGTGAGGGACAGCGCGAGATTACGGAATGGGGCGGATGGCGGAGTTATGTGAATAAGACTTACGCATAATTGTTTGTAACGCCGCCCTCTGGGCGATAGATTTACCGCCCAGAGAGCCGCGTTACGTAAAACTTGCGTTAAATTTTAATAATTCAATGCTTTGAATAATTGCGTCGCCGTTGTCGTCCAGCCAATGATACCACCTTGGGCGCGAATCATCTCTAAAGTAGCTTGTTTGAACTCAGGAAAATAACTAGCAGTCGCATCTTCTATTAACAGACATTCATATCCTCTATCATTAGCTTCGCGCATCGTTGTTTGCACGCAAACCTCTGTTGTCACTCCCGCAAAAATCAGGTGAGTAATGCCTTTTTCCTGCAACATAGATTCTAAATTAGTGCGAGAAAAAGCACCTTTACCTGGTTTTGAAAGCGCAATTTCGCCCGGTAGCGGCGCTAACTCTGGTATAATACCATTTCCCGCTTCACCTAACACGAGAATGCGACCCATTGGGCCGACATCTCCAATAGTTAATTTACCTTTTCCCCGTTTAATTTTAGAGATTGGACAATCAGACAAATCGCTATTATGACCTTCTATAGTATGAAAAATGGGGAGGTTGAATTTGCGAAATTCCTCTAATAATTGCTTAACTGTAGGCACAATTGATTGCAGGAGTGAGACATCATTTCCTAATGTTTCTCCAAAACCTCCTGGTTCTAGAAAATCTCGCTGCATATCAATGACAATTAAGGCAACACTGTTTAGATTTGGCAATTCATAGTCATAGGGTTTTGCTGGGATAGAAATCATTTTTTCACCTCTAATTTTAATTCTCAAGTAGGTTGGATGTAGCGACAGCGAAACCCAACATTATATTAATGAATTGTAAGGTGGGCGCTCGCCGACAACTATCTTCTGCTATGAGTTACAGGC
>NZ_JAQMUA010000338.1:0-23139 GCF_028330895.1 Kamptonema animale CS-326
AATCCCAACAGCTTGCGATTGCTTCGCGGAGCTCGCAATGACAGATCGCAAGTAATTTGCCGGACATGATATGAATGGATTCAAATTCTCTCTGATTTGTGTGACAACTTTTGGGTTATTAACTCCCTCACTCGCAGCTACCGCTGTGAATCAGCCTATCCAAGTTGCACAAGTCGAAGGTTGTCCAAGGGCTTCAGTGGTAGAATCTTACGAAACTAATAACTTTTTTGTGTACATTTGCCAGACAGGAGATGGTTCCTTCTTTTACCGAGGCGTAGGAAAAGATGGTAGCCAAGTCAATGTAATGAATGTCACAAGTGGAGATGACGGGACTTACTACGCAACCAACAATGATGTCACCTACTCAATTAATCGCTATCGGTTACAGGTGATACAGAACGATCGGGTTATTTTAAATGAATCTGTAATCGGCAATTAGAAGTTATTGCCAAACAGGTTGTAGAGTCTTTAATGACTAGGTGCATCTCATTTTTTCCTTAAGTTACTGATATATTGACCGTGTATATTAACTAAATAAGGCATACAATATGTCAGCAACACAGATATCCAGCGATCGCTGGTCATTTGTCCTCGAAACAAAGCATAACCGTGATTAATTATTAATAGAATTGTACCAATAAATAAGGCAACTTTCACTGCTGTGGGTGCAAGTTGAGGATTAAATAAACTAACCAAATATCCTTTGAGAAAGTTATTCATTACTTTTATAGCCCAAGGGAGAAATTGATATCTTTTACCCATATCAAGACAGGAATTGTCGCGGGGTGGGGGCGGGTTTTTCAGCCTTTGCTAAACATGATAAAGCTGTTGGCGAACCCGCCCCTACAAGATTTTGGTAATGGTACAAGATGTTAATTGAAACCGACTTTCACTTAATGCCAGGGAATCGATTCCCTGGCAAATTCGTGCTACAATTTAGCTTCTACCCTTCTGCGACCAAACGCGAGTAGGTAATCCCCAAACATAGATAAAGCCTTCAGCAGCTTTGTGATCGAATTGGTCATCCGATCCGTAAGTTGCTAAGTCAAAACTATAGAGAGACTTCTCAGATTTGCGCCCGACAACTGTGGCATTACCCTTAAAAAGTTTAACGCGAACAACACCACTTACTCGTTCTTGCGTCTTCAAAACAAAGGCATCTAAAGCAGCTTTCAGCGGGCTATACCACTGACCATTATAAATGATTTGGCTGTAGGTTTCTTCAATCCCACGCTTATAATGAGTGATATCTGCGGTTAAGGTCAAACTCTCTAAATCTCGGTGTGCTTGAATTAAAACAGAAAGCGCTGGTGTTTCGTAAATTTCGCGAGATTTAATTCCAATTAGGCGATTTTCTACCATGTCAATGCGGCCGACACCGTGATTACCAACAATTTGATTTAATTGTTGAATTAAAGCAACTGGTGAGACAGCGTTACCGTTAAGAGTGACAGGAATGCCTTTTTCAAATCCGATTTCAATATATTCGGGTTCGTTAGGTGTATCTGCGATCGCCTTCGTCATTAAATAAATATCTTCCGGCGGTTCTTCCCAAGGATCTTCGAGAATTCCGGCTTCGATCGCCATCCCTAATAAGTTACGATCGAGGCTATAAGGTGAAGACTTTTTCACGGGGGAAGGAATGCCAAATTTTTCGCCGTAAGCGATGGTTTCCTCGCGGCTCATCTTCCATTCCCGCGCTGGTGCTAGAATTTTGATGTTAGGATTGAGTGCGCCGATGGATACGTCAAATCGTACCTGATCGTTGCCTTTACCAGTACAACCGTGCGCGATCGCATCCGCACCATATTTTTCCGCAGCATCTACCAACATCTTAGCAATTAGCGGACGGGCTAGGGCTGTAGAAAGGGGATAGCGATTCTCATAAAGGGCGTTAGCTTGAATGGCGGGAAAGGCGCAATCTTTGACAAAACTCTCTGTCCCATCGATGACAAGGGATATCGACGCGCCTGATGCTAAGGCTTTTTTGCGGATGGGTTCTAATTCGTCTCCTTGTCCCAAATCCGCCGCCAGAGTGATTACTTCTTCGACACCCCACTCGTTTTTGAGGTAAGGAATGCAGACGGAGGTATCGACTCCGCCAGAATATGCTAGTACAACTTTGGTAGCACGACCCATTGGTATTTACGTCCTGAAAATAACAGACGTTTTATTATGTACCTAATTTCACCCTTATCTTGTTAGCGATCGCACAGATTTATGCTTGTTGCCAATATTTGCTTGTTCGGGGTGACTGCGGATAGGATACTGGAGATGTATGTCGTCATGGGAGAGAGCCGTGTTTTTCAGTGTAGTGATTCCGACGTATAATCGTAAACCGATTTTGCAGAAGTGTCTTTTAGCCTTAGAATGCCAGAATTTCGGGGATATTGTCAGCGGCTATGAGGCGATCGTAGTGGATGATGGTTCTACGGATGGTACGCTGGAATGGTTAGCGGCTAATGCAGACAAGTTACCTCACGTGCGATCGCTTTCCCAAAGTCATCAAGGCCCAGCAGCAGCTAGGAATTTGGGAGTTGAGCAAGCTCAAGGCGATACAATTATTTTTATTGATAGCGATTTAGTAGTAACCGAGCATTTTCTACAAGCTCATGCAGAGGCTTTGATTGAAGGTTATAAGGAAGGCAATCGCGCTTTTACTTACGGTAGCGTCATTAATACCTGCAACTTTGAGAATCCTACGGCTGAACCTTACAAGATTACGGATTTTTCGGCCGCTTACTTTGCGACGGGAAATGTCGCGATCGCGCGTCACTGGCTAATAGAAGCTGGCTTATTTGATACCCGCTTTCAACTTTACGGATGGGAAGATTTAGAATTAGGTGTACGGCTGAAAAAATTAGGTTTAAAACTGATTAAATGTCCCGCTGCTGTAGGATATCACTGGCATCCACCTTTTGCTTTAGATCAAATTCCATCAATGATCGATCGCGAAATTCAACGGGGAAGAATGGGGGTTTTGTTTTATCAAAAACATCCCACTTGGGAAGTGCGGATGATGATTCAAATGACGTGGTTACATCGCGTACTTTGGGGTATTCTTTCTCTTGGTGGCAGTCTGAATGAGAAGACAATGGCTGGTTTTTTACAATGGCTAATTTCTCAAGGTAAGTCGCAGTTAGCATTAGAAATTGCCCGCATATTTCTCAATTGGTACAATGTCAAAGCTGTGTATGCTGCATATACTGAATTGCCAATGGTTAACCGTTAACTATGTAGAAGGAATAATGAAGAATGCTTATATAGCTAAGGTTTTAGCCATCCGGTTCTTACGTTTAATTAGACCTCTTAGAAAAAGCCCCGCTTCACATGGTTTATTGGAGATGTCTATTAGGTAGATTTAAGTAAATCCACCTAATCAAACATAAGATCGGGATGGCTAAAAAGCTGACTGTATAAACGTTCTTCCTTCTCTCCTAATAACTAAATCCTTCTTCCTTCTACTTACTTGCGCGACAGCTTATTCATTCAATTGATCGGGATTAATCCCTTGAGAACGTAAATACTGGGCTAAACGTTCCGCCCTTTGGTGTTCCTGTTCCGCCCTTTGGTGTTCCTGTTCCGCCCTTTGACGTTCCTGTTCCGCCCTTTGATGTTCAATTTCAATTTGTTCTACTGCCCAAGGTAGCAAATTCCCAGATTCATCCCACCAACGCAACCAATAACTCGTATGTTCTTCCTTTTTACCCCGCCATGTTCCTAAAAATAATCCCATTTCAGGCATCCAATGGCGACCATTTTCCTGCGGTATTTCTAATTCATACCGCTCTCTTTGTAGCCGATAAACTTCTAAAAGTCCCGCGTCGGGATCGAAAATTATATATGTTTTAACTTTCAGAATTTGTTCGTAAAAAAACCATTTTCCCGGCGGATATGTGCGCTTTACTGAATATTCACCGCCATCAGTTTCTGAGAGAAATTCCATCACAATTTCCGGGACTTCTCCTTCTAAGTTCGATGTATAACTCCTCCGGGATTTTGCTTGTGCAAGTGGCTCAACTGAAGGAATATACACCCAATCTGGGGCTTTAATTACTAACTGTTCATCAATGGTGGCACAGAGCCCAAAATTGGAGGCGATTAACATTTCTGGCTTGATAAAACCAATTAGTTCGAGGGTTTCTCGTAAAGCACCAGCAATCAAGGGCTGACCAGTATTTTCCACAGGTTCCTCTTCTAATTTATAATCGTCTGGTAGTTTTTCCCAGGTGATTTTGATTGGGGCTGTTCTGAATTGGGTGGGGGATTGTGTCATCACCATTGTTTTTGCTCTCCTATGTTATCGAGAGAAATAGAATCTAGCGATCTCTGAGTAATTATAATGCAAAAATTATAATGCAAAATCCCGGAGATTTGGTGACTGCTTCAAAGCCATCAAACCCCCAGGATTTCAAAACTATCTTCTCTAGAGAAGATTAAATTATCTCTAATCGATCGCTATCTACTCAGCAGTAACTAATTCTGTACTACCAGTACCACGCTTGCGGGTAAGCGTATTGTAGAGCATTTGACCGATCGCTTTCACTAAGCTGCCTTCCAATTCCATGAATAACTTCATGTTCATGCCAAAAGCTGCGTTTGCTTCATCGACAATGCGATCGCAAGTAGCATCATCCAAATCTAAACTATCCAGAGATTGACGGTAGTTATTTTTAAACGCCTTCTCATCTGGAATTCCAGGGAATTCGTAGAAATCAGTACCAACCCCATCCGACAGATTCATTGCCCGTACAGCAATTCCTTTGAGAATTTGACCGCCAGACAAATCGCCGATGTAGCGAGTGTAAGAGTGAGAAATTAATAATTCCGGTTCTGTTGCCGAAATTTCTCTAATTCTCTCAACGTAAGCTTTAGCAGCCTTCGAGGGGGCTACCACATCGCGCCATTGAGGGCCGTAATAGTAGGCTAAATCGTTCTCTAGGCTTTGTTTGCGATTCAACTCAGGAAAGTAAATTTTGGAAACAACGGGATGATTGCGGTGGCGTTCGATTTCCTCTTCCATTGCTGAGTAAATGAAATAGAAGTTACCCACCAAAGGCCGGTATGAATTTTTTTCGACAACGCCTTTTAAAAAGCACTTGACAAAACCCACGTTTTCTGCCATCGTGTGGGCTTTTTTCGTTCCTTCACGTAATTTGGCTGCTAAGTTGATGGTCATAATCTAATATTTTTCTAGAGTTCAAGTTTTGTGTTTGCTGGTCAATTCACGAACCAGCTCAAAGTCACCTGAATTGCTAGCGTAAACTGATTTGATGAGAAATTTTATTACGATTTATATAGCTAGGGGAAGAAGGGGCTAGGGGAAGAGGGTTAGAGGGTTAGAGGCTAGGGACTAGAGGGCTAGAGGGCTAGAGGGCTAGAGATTTAGGGGAAAAGGGGAATAGAATCAATGGTTTGGGCCATAAGCGAGTGTTCTAAGTGTCTTGGCGGTTGCTATAAAACTTAAGCAAAAAACCCGGTTTCTGGGAAAAATTGTCGATATATCCAAGAAATATTAGCAGAAACCGGGTTTTTGACCGCGCGTGTAAGTCTTGCTAGATATTAGTCGTAAGGTGGGCGCTGCGACTTAACAAGCTTTCTCCTGGGATTGTCTAATCGCAGCGCCCACCCTACAAATTAAATATCCAAGTCGGTAAGGTTGAGTTTGGGGCCGTAGGTTTCGATGAATTCGCGACGAGGTGCGACGCGATCGCCCATTAAAATTGTAAAGATACGATCGGCCTCAGCAGCGTCTTCAATCTCAACTCGTTTCAGCGTACGACTTTCAGGGTTCATCGTCGTATCCCATAACTGTTTTGGCATCATTTCACCTAAGCCTTTGAACCGTTGGATGGTGTAATTAGCGTTAGCGGGAAACTCGTTGCGAATGAGGTTTTGCAGTTCGCGATCGCTGTAACAGTAGAAATGATTGCGTCCCCGTTCTACCTTATATAGTGGAGGGCAAGCAATGTAAATATAACCCTGATCGACCAGCGATCGCTGATAGCGGTAGAAGAAAGTCAACAATAACGTGCGGATATGGGCTCCATCTACGTCAGCATCAGTCATAATTACGATGTGGTGATACCGCAATTGAGAAGGATCGAATTCATCGCCTCTGATCCCTAATCCCAAGGCAGTAATTAGTGATTGAATTTCATTATTCTTGTAGATTTTGGCATCATCGGTTTTCTCAATGTTGAGAATTTTCCCGCGCAAAGGTAGGATGGCTTGAAATTGGCGATCGCGACCTTGTTTCGCACTGTTATGTACAAAAACTCCACTGGCCAAAGCAAAGTTATGGCTGTTGGGAACTTCGATGTCATAAACATCATAGCGTTCTTCTAAGCGTTCTATAGAAACCACGCGGTGGTTGTAGTTCCGAATAGCATCGCGAGCATCAATGGGATCGCCATTAAAGTAACGCTTGCAGAAAGTTTCAAACTTCAACAGACTCTTATCCCCAGTCATCCGCCGATAACCATCATAAGCCTCCACATCCATAAAACCTTCACGAAGGTGAACTTGCTTCAACGCTTCTAGAGTTTTACGGTAATAAGTTTCATTTAACGCAGCCTTGCGTTTTTTCCGAAACTCTGGAGTCCATTGTTCCTGTGTCTTTTCGCGCCGCCACTCTAACAAAGCCGGGTCTTCCCATTGCAATGCAGCTAGTTGTGAATGAGCCTCACGCGCTTCAGGATTATTAGCAAAATAATCCCGAACCCGTTCCGACTGTGCAGCGCGATTAGCTTCATCACTCCAATACTCTTGCTGCGCTTGATTCAACTGTTCGTGAACTGCTTGGCGATAAGCTTCATTGTTCTCATAAAACTCGCGCCAGTTGTTCATCATATAAGCTTTATAATCCTCATCTTCCCATTGAGCTTTCGCCTGTTCTGAAAGAATTTGCCGTGTTTTTGGCTCCTGCATCCGTTGGCTCATAAAGGCGCGATATTCTTCGGTTTGATGCGCTTGACGGCTCTTTTCAATCACGTCTGGCCGATGCAAACCTTTTTCCAAATTGGCCCGGTGTAGAGCTAAATGATCCTCCGCAGACATTCGCTGAATATTTGTCGGATTGTTGTTGAGTTTATTGAAATCAACATGATGGCGATGGTTGCCATCTGCTGCTCGATAAACACCACGTTCAAGGTTGTAAAAGTCGGCCAGTAGATGGGAATAAATCCACTTATCAGTATTCGGGTTCCAAACCATCTCATAACCGTCAATTAAACAGCCGCCCTCACCTTTTTTTGAACGCTTGCTATATAACGGCATCAACGAATCATCAGGTGTTAGCAATGCGGCTGCTTTATAGCTGCCATCTCGCAACATGAATGGATGATCGGGAGTACAAATAATAGTCTCCCCATTATCTAATGTCACTTGCACAACTTCAGCATTAGCCTTAGTCATTCGAGCGTTAATAATGCGCTCTAAAGCAATATGTCCATTCTCCCGAATTGTGTAGCAAAAATGCTCTTTGCCTTCTGCTTGCTCGTCAACTATCTCTCCAATAGTTTTTGCTGTGCCATCAGCGAGGATTATTTTTTGTTGACTAAAAAAACAACCGCCAGCGGAGTCGCCCTCGACGAGATATATCTCTGATTTTGAGGGATCTCTGGAGCTACAATCAGCCAATTTCCCTGGCAAAGGAGACGATTCTAGCACCGATTTTCGGCGGACTAAATCGCGGGCGCGGCGGGCGGCTTCAGCGGCTTTAAAGGCTTGAATTGCCTTCTCTAAAATGGTGTCGGCAACTTGGGGGCGAAACTCCAAATATTCTGTCAATACTTCGCCTACCAAGGAATCAACAATTCCTCGGACTTCAGTATTACCTAACTTGGTTTTAGTTTGACCTTCAAATTCTGGGTCAGGTACTTTCACAGAAATAACGGCTGTCAAACCTTCCCGAATATTTTCACCGCCGAGATTAGGTTCGTTTTCTTTAATCTTATTGCGCTTGCGGGCGATCGCGTTCATTGTCCGCGTTAACACCGCCTTCAACCCTTCTAAGTGAGTACCGCCATCGATGGTACGGATGTTATTTGCAAAGCCGAGAACGTTATCGCTGTAGGCATCAATACACCACTGCAAAGCAACTTCTATTTGTACATTGTTGCGTTCCCCTTGGATGAAAATCACTTCTTCATGTAGGGGTTGCTTGTCGCGGTTCATGTAAGCGATGTACTCTTTGATACCGCCTTCATAGCAGTAGGTTTCGATGTGCGGTTCATTGCTTTTGAGCAATTCCAATCTGCGATCGCTAAACGTAATTTTAACGCCAGCATTCAGATAAGCTAATTCTCGCAACCGCCCGGAAAGAATGGTATAATCAAACTCAATGCCTGTACTAAATATCTGCGTATCAGGCAAGAAAGAAACTGATGTGCCACTGCGATTTTCTTTGCTAGGCTTGTCAACCAGGTCTGTAACGGGAATACCGCGTTCAAAACGTTGATTGTGTACCTTTTTATCGCGCCAAACAGTGACTTCCACCCACTCAGACAAGGCGTTGACAACGGAAATACCGACCCCGTGTAACCCTCCAGAAACTTTGTAGCCGCCGCCGCCAAATTTACCGCCGGCGTGCAACACTGTCATTACTGTTTCTATTCCCGATTTGCCCGTCTTGGCAACGATGCCGGTGGGAATGCCGCGCCCGTCATCTGTTACAGTTACGGAACCATCGGCATTGATGTCAACTTCAATGTGAGTGCAGTGGCCAGCCAGCGCCTCGTCGATGGAGTTGTCCACAACCTCGTAAACTAGATGGTGTAGTCCTCGCGGGCCTGTTGTACCGATGTACATCCCCGGCCGTTTGCGGACTGCTTCGAGACCTTCGAGAACTTGAATTTGATCGGCGCTGTAACTGCTGGTCATACTAAATAGCTCCAATAATGGGGTATAAGCCCCTAAAGCTGCTCTAAAGCAAAAACTATAAAAATTATATCATAAAACGGTTAACGGCGCTGCTAGGGCATTCTCAAGATAAATTTATTGGGGGGATGCACTCCTGAAGGTTTAAGCGATGCCTGCGGCTGGCTACGCCTACGCAGATTGGCTCGAATTTGTGCCATTGCGATCGCACCATCCACAATTTGACCGCGCTGAGACGCTTCCCAGCCAATCAGTGCATCCTGTTGGAGTTCTTGAAGTCGTCCTTGGTATATGTCTTCCTCTTGTTCGAGGAGTTTGATGCCTGCGAGGATAACTTCGATCGCGCTCTTGTATTTACTACTGGTTAGTTGGCGCTGTACGAGAGCTTCGACTTCAGGTGGTAGGACGATTTGCATAATTTTGGATGAGAAACGAGTCGGATCTATTGTAGGCGATCGCACTTGGGAAGATGGCATCCGGGGCGATCGCTAATTATCATCCCTGTTTCTGGGAGATTGAGCTTTCTCTAAAATCGCATCTACCAACTGGGGATGCAACTCCAGATACTCAGTAAAGGCTTTTTCTACAAGGGAATCAACAAATTTTTGCACTTCGCGGTTAGCTAACTTGGATTTCACTGGGCCTTCATATTCAGGATTGAGCAACTTGACAGAAATGATGCAAGTCAAGCCGTCTCGTAGGTATTGCCAAGTCAAAGCCGTGCGATCGCCTTTCAGTTTGCTACGTTTACTAACAATTCGATTCACTGTTCGTAGCAATGCTGCTTTGACTCCGGCAACGTGAGTACCGCCATCTATAGTGTGAACAAGATTAGCAAAGCTTAGAAGGTGAAGTTTGTCAAAAACATTTTGCTGATCGGCTCGGAATTCCATCTCCAGCAGATGCCCAATTAAAGCAACCCAGGGCAAACTCCGTCGCAGATATTCCGTCTCGCTATCTGTACACCACTGCAAAGCGGCTTCAACTTGCACGCCATCCTGTTCCCCGTATACGTAAATCACGTCTTCGTGAAGCCATTGCTTGTCGGAGTTGATTAGTGTGAAATATTCTCGGATGCCGCCTTGGTAGTGGTAAACTTCCGTTAGCGGTTTCTTCTCAAACAGTTCGAGGCGGCGATCGCTCAGTGTAATTTTAAGACCAGCATTCAGGTAGGCTAACTCTTGTAAGCGAATCGCCAAAGTTGTGAAATCAAACTCAATGCTAGTCTTAAAAATCAGCGAATCTGGCAAGAAAGAAATTGACGTACCAGTGCGGTTTTCTAAGCTAGGTTTGGCGATCAATTCCGTAACTGGAATGCCTCTTTCAAAACGCTGAGTATAAATTTGTTCCTCCCGCCAAACTGTCACCTCTAACCACTCAGACAAAGCATTGATGACTGCTATCCCAACTCCATGTAGCCCCCCAGAAACCTTGTAGCCGCCGCGATCGCATTTGTCGCCAGCGTAGAGCACCGTCAAGACTTTTTCTAAGAATGATTTGCCAGTTTTGGTATCGATATCAGTGGGAATGCCGCGCCCGTCATCTGTTACAGTCACGGAACCATCGGCATTGATGTCAACTTCAATGTGAGTGCAGTAGCCAGCCATCACCTCGTTGAGGGAAGTGTCTACAACCTCGTAAACTAAATGGTGGAGTCCTCGCGGGCCTGTAGAACCGATGTACATCCCCGGCCTTTTGCGGACTGCTGCGATACCTTCGAGAACTTGAATGCGATCGCCCCTGTCACTGGTCATACTAATATGGATCCAATAATGGCGTATAAGCTTCTAAAGCTGCTCTTAGTCAAAAACTGTAAAAATTATAGTATAAAACGGTTAACGGCGCTGCTAGGGCATTCTCAAGATAAATTTATTGGGGGGATGCAGTTCTGAAGATTAAGCATCGCGCCTGTTGACATTTGGCGGTGGGGCTGCTAGCAAGGTGAAGTTGGGGAGTGCGATCGCACTTGGGCGATAGACGAGTCGGATCTATTGTAGGCGATCGCACTTGGGAAGATGGCATCCGGGGCGATCGCTCTAGCGTAAAGATATCCTCTTAAAGTCTAGACAGTAGTTCTTGCTTCTTTGCAAGAAATTCTTCTTCCGTGAGAATGCCTTGCTCTTTCAACTTACCCAGTTTTTCGAGAGACTGATAGATATTAGCAGCATCATTCCCCTTCTCATTTTCTAAATCTGAAACATAACTTTTGCCTTTCTCAAAGGCTGAATCATAAACCGTTTTCACTTGTTCTTCAACAAAGTTATTAAGGGAACCACCGCTAGAGAAAAGATTGATCGCAACCTGTCCGACTGCATAAGTCGAAGCACCAGAAGCGATCGCCATTGATGCTCCACCAATCATCGTACCCAAACCAGGAAGTGCTTTCAGAAAACTCGCCCCCAGACTAGCAAGGCTAGTACCTGTAAGCGCTGAAACAAATGTTTTGCCCATACTCTTAGAATAGCTAACATCGTAAACAGCGGCAATTTGCTGGAGCATTTCCAGTTGAATAGCAGTGACAGCAACAAAATCAACCAGTGGGATGGGGATTAGCCCACCACCCATTGCCCATAATACATGGGATCTAATAATCGCCTCGGCTTCAGTTTGTTTGCTCATAAAATAGAACCTTCTCAAGTTTTTGATGTCTCTATTTTGGCTAATTTTTTGGTAAAGTGCCAACCTACTTCCCACCAATTACTACCCAAAAGCAATCTACTCCTTTATTCGGCAACAAAACTAACTCGCCATCCCGACTCGTCGCCGATGTTCCCAGTGGGTTCAAAGTCGGTCAAGAGATGGAAAAACATCTCGATAGTTTTGTATTCTACCAGTGGGTCATGGGGTCTGCGATCGCCAGAATCAATTGACGTGCAATGGCTGATGCCTTTTAAAGAGAATATTTAATTGTATACAACTTCAGGTAAAATTGGTATAAGAGTTTGATAAATTTATTTGGGGATGCGCTACTTAAGGTTTAAGCGATGCCTGCGGCTGGCTACGCCTACGCGCTTATTGACATTTGACTGTAGTGTGAGATTAATAGCCAATGAGTTCCATCGAAATGTTACGGCAATTTCTAACACAACTCAGAACGGCTGACACTAGCTTAAGCCTCGATCTAGCTAGCAAACACCGCTACCAACTAAACCCGTGTTTAACAGAAGATGAAGTTCAAGCATTTGAGTGTCAAAATAATGTCATCCTTCCTGACGACTATCGGCAATTTCTTTTGGAACTTGGTAATGGAGGTGTAGGGCCGGGATTTGGGATGCTAAAGTTACTTAGTAAAAACCACTACTACTGCCTAGACAAGCCTTTTCCCTATGAATTTCCAGAAGATATGATACTGGCCAATGGAGAACTAAACTTTAATGGTACATTTCCTTTAGCAGAGTATGGCTGTGGAATGGTAGCCCTATTAGTAATAACTGGCAAGCAGCGGGGGAAACTTTGGTTTGCTACTGGTGAAGACGGAATATTTCCTTTAGGAAAAAACTTGTGTGGTTTTCTTCATGCCGGTCTTGATGCGTATATGGAAGCAGAGGAAGCAGTTTGCTTTTTTGAGTGGTATCGAGACTGGCTTGTTAACAGTTTAGCAAGGCTAGGAGTTAATGTCTGAAGTGGTGACAGGTTTAATTGTAATTTGTGGTGCGACGGCTACGGGAAAGTCGGGACTGGCTTTAGCCTTGGCTCAAAGGCTAGAAAGTGCGATACTTAGTGCAGACTCGCGGCAAGTTTATCGCGAGTTTAACATCGGTACGGCGAAACCAACGAAGCGCGATCGCGAACTTATCCCGCACTATTTAATTGATATCTGCGATCCTACAGAAACCTTAACAGTAGCAGATTACCAACAACAAGCTCAAATCTTAATTGAAAAGTTCCATCAGTCTAATACTGTACCATTGTTAGTTGGGGGAACTGGCTTATATATTAAATCAGTCGTGCAGGGTTTGAAGATTCCCAGAGTCGCACCCGTACCAGAATTGCGATCGCAACTTACCACTCTCGGTCAACATCAATGTTACGCTATGCTGCAACAAGTCGATGCGATCGCAGCAAGCAAAATTCACGCCAACGATCCAGTCAGAACCTTAAGAGCATTAGAAGTATTTTATGTCACAGGGCGTACAATTTCCGAGCAGCAAGGCGAAAACCCGCCAAGTTATCCGATTTTACAGATAGGTTTAGATTCCGAGACTGGATTAGGCGATCGCATTCAACAACGCACAGAGGAAATGCTAGCATCTGGTTGGCTAGATGAAGTACAATTTTTGTGCGATAAATACGGCTTTGACTTGCCGCTGTTGAATACGCTAGGTTATCAAGAAATGAAGCAATATTTATCTGGTAACATTAGTCTGGCTGAAGCTAAAAATCTCACAGTGTTGCATACGCGGCAATTTGCCAAACGTCAGCGGACTTGGTTTAAAGCCTATCCTCAAATTGAATGGTTTGACGCTGATATGCCAGATTTGTTAGATCGAGTTTGGCAGCGAGTACAACATTTTCTAGTCACAATTCCTAACGCTATCCTCCCGGTGGTAAAATAGTAGTTCAAAGGATATAATTACGGGGGACTAGAAACCGGGTTTCTGCGTAGATGTCTAATTCAGAATCTTAGATTTTTCATAGAAACCCGGTTTCTTTGCATAGTTTCTTTGGTCGGAGTGCGTAAGTCCTAATAAATTTAGCATAAAATAATGGAGACAACACAAATTAATTTTAAACTGTTTAATTTAATTATCTTCCCAGATTGGAATCAATCTGAAGAATCCTTATACTTAGATTTAGAACAAATAATCAAAGCTATCCTGACTAATCCAGACAAAGATAATATTGCACTGCTGATAGATAGCAGCAACCTTTCTGCTGAGTCTGAATTAGATCCCAATCTAATTTTATCAGGAATTACGCTCGATTTGCTTTTCCAAGAAGATTTAGATACCGACAGCGAACCGGAAATAATTATATTAGAAAATCTCGATCAAAAGGATTGGCAGAATATTTTACCTCGGATTCAATATCGGATTAAATTAACGGCGGAAAATGAGGACGCGATCGAAGATTCAGGATTCGCAAATATTCCCATTTTAGAAATAGACGAAGTAAGCAAACCGCAATCGTTGAAACTAGAACCATCATTACTTTTAAACTTAGCAAACCAATCTTACCAGCAAGGTAGATATGAGGAAGCAGTTAGCCGCTATCAAAGGTTATTGGAAAGCCAAACCGGAGATGCAGAAGTTTATTTTAGCTTAAGCGAATGTTTGAGAAATCTTAAGAAAATAGAAGACGCGATCGCCATTCTCCAACAAGGCATCAGCATTTACCCTACCACAGGGAAACTACACTTTTACCTAATTACAATATTGCAGCAAAATGGATATACAAAAGAAGCCATCTCAAGTGCAGAGACAGCAGCAGAATTAGTCCCAAACGAATACGTTTTTCACCTATTGAAAAATTTACTACTACCAATAGTTTACGATACTCCAGAGGAAATAGAATATTATCGCCAGCGATTCATTCAAAAGCTAGATAATTTAATCCAGCAAACATCTCTCGAAACGCCTGAAGATAAAATCAATACTCTCATAGGTATTGGTTCCTACACTAATTTTTACTTGGCTTATCAAGCTCACAACGTTGTAGAATCGCAATCAAAGTATGGTAACTTATTACATCAAATATTAGCAGCAAACTATCCCCAGTTGGTTGAGCCGAGAGCGATGCCTCCCTTGCCAGAAAATGGTAAAATCAGAGTCGGCTATATCTCCAATTACTTGCACTCTTATAGCGGTACTTTATGGCTAACTGGTTGGTTGCGTTACAGCGACAAAAGCAAGTTTGAAATTTATAGTTATTATACAGGAAACGATCCCGATTTAATCACTCAACAATTCCGAGATAGCAGCGATGTTTTTCACCATATCCCTCACAACTTAGAAGCAGTTAGCCAACAAATTATCGCCGACAAACTGCATATACTTGTATTTCCAGAAATTGGCATGGATGCACCTACTATACAAATAGCAGCTTTGCGTCTTGCTCCCATACAATGCTCAGCTTGGGGCCATCCCGTAACATCAGGTTTGCCAACAATTGACTATTATTTATCCAGTGAATTGATGGAACCGGAAAATGCACAGCAACATTACTCGGAAACCCTGATTCGCTTACCTAATATTGGCGTTGCTTACCCGAAACCAATTGTGGGAAAACTAACTAATACTCGCTCCGATTTTAACTTGCGAGAGGATGCAGTTATTTATTTATGCTGTCAAGCTCCATTTAAATATTTACCACAATACGATTATATTTTAGCTGAAATTGCCCTGCGCGTTCCGCAAGCTCAATTTATTTTTCCTCGCGGCGAATTGTTGCGAAAACGCCTGAATCGTGCTTTTGCAAAGGTCAATCTTGAATATGAAGATTATTGTTTATTTCTGCCGATTCCCACTCGCCAAGATTATATCGCCATTAACTTTCTTTCTGATGTCTTTTTAGATACTTTTACCTGGTCTGGCGGGAATACTTCTCTGGAAGCGATCGCGTGTAATTTACCCATTGTAACTTGTCCGGGAGAATTCATGCGCGGTCTTCATGCTGATAGTTTCTTAAAGATGCTAGGAGTGACAGATACCATTGCCAAAAATGAGGTTGAATATATTGACATTGCTGTTAAACTGGGTTTAGAATTAGAGTGGCGATGTGAGATTTCAGAACGGATGAGTCAGCGGCAAGATTATCTTTTTGACGATCGAGTTTGTGTGGCTGGTTTAGAGAATTTTTATCAAGAAGTTACAGAGAATGAAGATCAAATATTAAAGGAGAACTTAAGTGAATCCACCTAAACAAAAGAGTTTCAGACCTATTCTATTAATATAATTTATTGTATATTAGCATACCGTAATTCTTAGTAAATAATGTTGAGCAACGAGAAAATATAATGTGTGGATTTGCCGGATTTATTGACTTCCAAGATTCTCAGCAACAGGAATATTGGACATATCTTACCCAGATGGGGCAACAATTATTTCGACGTGGCCCTGATGACGAGCAAGTTGTTAACTCTCATCCTCTTTGGTTAATCTTTAGAAGACTTTCGATTATTGATGTAGATGGAGGAGTGCAACCAATTTGGAATGAAGATCATACGATGTTTGTGGTGGTGAATGGGGAAATTTACAACCATCTTGAGTTGCGATCGCAATTAAGAGAAAACCATCACTTTCGTACCAAATCTGATGCAGAGATTGTGCTACACTTATATGAAGAACTGGGTGCTAAAGCTCTCGAATACCTCAACGGAATGTTTGCGATCGCTCTGTGGGATGGGCAAAAGCAACAATTATTCCTAGCACGAGATCGGCTTGGTATTAAACCTTTATATTATGCTCAAGTGGATTCACAATTGATCTTCGGTTCCACCTTAGCATCTCTTCTAGCTCATCCTAATACACCTTGGCATCCTCAGTTTCAGGACTTAGCTAATCTCAGCGCTACGACTTCCTTTGTTAGAGGTATTAATCGCCTAGCAGGGGGACATTACCTATTATTCGATGTCACTACAAAAACCGTAACTCCTCAATGTTATTGGAACTTAGCTGATTACTTAGTTACTGAACCCGTAAACGATCGGCGCACTCCCAGCGATTATATCAGAGAATATCGCGACCTATTTGTTGATAGTGTAAAGAAGCGCCTAATGAGTGATGTTCCTGTGGGAGCTTGTTTCAGCGGTGGACTCGATTCCGGGGTAATTGTGGCCGTTGCGCGTCAGGCACAACCAGATTTTCACTGCTTTAATATTTGCGATGATAACACCCGCGAAAATGGAGATTTTCAAGCAGCATATCAGCTTTGCCAACAGTTGAAACTTCCATTTCATCCGATTTGGTTTGCCCCAGAAATATTCTTAGACCAACTCGATTTTTCATTAGAGACACTGGAATATTTTATTTGGTTAATCGACTCTCCTAAATTTAACTTAGAATGGATTTATAAGCACGAACTCTATCGTTATGCTAAAACCGTAATGCCTGAGTTAAAGGTGATGCTATTGGGACAGGGTTCAGATGAATTTGCTGGTGGTTACTCTACAGCCGACGATAAAACAGTCAAAAACTGGCAAGAGTATAACTCAGAACTGGCTAGCAAACAGGAGTATAATCTCCAACGCAAAAAATCGACTGGACTTAAGGATGGTTCTTCTGTATTTGATTACACTCTCCAATATTGTCCTCCTGGTTGCACAAGCTTTCAAAAAGAAATGTTGATGGAAATTTATTCCCTACAAGACTATAATCTCTGGCATGAAGACCGTACTTCTATGAATCAAAGTATAGAAGCTCGCGTGCCGTTTTTAGATCATCGTTTGGTGCAATATCTCGTTTCAATTCCGCCACAACATCACCCTACACTGTTTTGGAATAAGACTATTATCCGCCAAATGGCTCAAGAGTGGTTGCCAAATGATTTTGTCTATCGCCAAAAATCCCACGCCACAGAACCTCAAATCTACAACCGTATGAAATATAAAATTGTGCAGCGGATTTTTCCCGAATTTAAGCAAAAGTATATTGATAATCGCGATAAGTCCTTATTTAAACCAGAAACTATGCTGGGATGGTTCGAGCAACCTCATCGCAATCAAAATGGTATTCTTGGCTTTGAGCAGTTATTAAATGGGATGGCAATGACTATTTTCAAAGAGCTTTGCCGCGAGAGAAATTCTATAATACCTGGAGATTATTTGTATGGACGATCGCCATTAGAAGTCCGTTTGTAGCGAGCTTGCGGTATTCTGTAGTAAAATGATAATTTGAGAGAAAGCTAGGGCTTTAAGACCTTTGATTTTTGATGATAAAAGTGTATCGGCTCAATAAAGTAGGGTAGCAGAGGAAAAAAAGTAAGCCGGGTACACAAAGTGTCATAAAATAGGACACATGACGCAAAAGATTCTTTCACAAGACAAGTCATCCTCCGATTTACTGCAAACCATCGACCCAAAAGGGATTGCAGACGAATCAATGCGTCATACAGTAGAGATATTACTGAACTTAATAGAGCAATTACAATTAAAAGTCAAAGACTTGGAGTCAGAGAATCAACGGTTAAAAGATGAAAATAACCGATTGAAGGGAGAACAAGGAAAACCAGACATCAAAGCCAACTCCAAAGGATTCAGAAGCCAGCACTCATCAGAGAAAGAGCGAAAAACGCCCAAAAAGCACAGCAAAAGAAGTAAGAACGCGACGATTAAAATAGATAGAGAACAAATACTAGAATATCCCTGCATACCAACTGCCAGCAGATGCAGAATTTAAAGGATACGAACAAGTAATCATTCAAGATATCAGCTTGGCAACCGATAACATATTATTCCGGAAGCAGAAATATTACTCACCCTCAGTTGGGAAAACTTATGTAGCAGAATTACCATTAGGCTACGAAGGAGAATTTGGACCAGGAATAAAAGCCTTAATAATCAGTTTGTACTATGGTGGCAATATGACGCAAGGCAAACTACTAGATTTTTTAGTCGCTCTAGGTATTTCCATTTCAGCCGGTTATTTATCCAACCTGTTAATCAAAAACCACTCTGGTTTTGAAACCGAGAAAAAAGAAGTTTATGATTCAGGACTAGCGAGTAGTCCTTGGCAACACTTTGACCAAACTGGTGCGCGTGTGGGTGGAGTAAACTATACTACCAATGTCATCTGCAACCCTTTATATACAGTCTACTTTACGACAGCCAATAAAGACCGACTGACGGTACTGAAAGGATTACAGCCTGGACGAGAACTCAAATTTATTCTGAATCCACTGACATTCTCACTAATTCAGGACTTCAAAATCCCGACTAAATGGCAAAAAGCTCTCAAACTATTACCTCAAGAAACTGTGTTGAGCGAAGCACAGTTTAATCACCTACTCAATAATTATGTACCCAAACTGGGTGAGCAACAACTTACCCGGATTAGGGAAGCAGCAGCTATTGCTTTCTATCATCAGCAAACTGATTGCCCAGTCGTACAAACTCTCTGTTGTGATGATGCCCCCCAATTCAAGTTAATCACTGCTGAGCGAGCTTTATGTTGGGTGCATGAGGGAAGACATTACAAGAAGTTAAGCCCTGTATTCGCTTGCCATCAAGTAATTTTAGGGCAGTTTATCGAAGATTTTTGGGATTATTATCGGGAATTATTAGCTTACAAAGATGCTCCTAGTGCCGAAGCTGCAAGGCAATTAAAGTCTAAATTTTGGCTACTTTTTACAACTCCAAGCGGTTATGAATTGTTGGATGAACGCAAACAATTAACGGCTGCAAAAATATCGGAGTTGCTCATGGTTTTAGAGCATCCTGAATTACCTTTGCATAATAATCCGGCTGAGTTAGCTGCCAGAACTATGGTGCAGCGACGTAATATTAGCTATGCAACTCAGACGATTGAGGGTACTCAGGCAAGGGATACTTTTATGTCTCTTGTGGCCACTACTCGTCAGTTGGGAATCAGTTTTTTCGATTATGTCCGAGACCGAATTTCTCAACTTGGAATCATTCCCTCTCTATCCACTATTATTCGCGAAAAATCTTCTCTTCATCCCTTGGGCTTGTCTTGGCAACTAGAATAACTGCTCCCCCTATTTATTGAGCCGATACATAAAAGTTATTAGCTTGCTTACTAAAATAAGCCCTGCCGATCGCCACAGGTACGGGAGAGCCTTAAAGTAGTATCATCTAAGATGTTTAATCAAGCATACAAACTCGCCACATATTCCCCATAACCATTATACACAATAGTCGGGCGAGTTTCCCAGGAAAAACTCGAACCAGGGCCAACTATCCGTTCCGTAGCCTGCGACCATCTCGGATGCGGTTTATCGGGATTTACATTCGCCTCAAACCCGTATTCATTAGGCGAAATCTTATGCCAAAATGTCTCTGGCTGCTTCTCCACAAATTCAATTTTAACAATGGATTTTGCGCCTTTAAAACCATACTTCCAAGGAATAACTTGCCGCAGCGGAGCTCCATTTTGCTTTGGCAAAGACTTCCCGTAAATACCAGTCGCAAAAAAAGCTAAATCGTTTGCCATTTCCTCAATTCGCAAGCCTTCCGTATAAGGCCAAGGATAGAATTGTGACAAGATACCAGGGCCTTTGGTAATCTTAGGATCGTAAAAAGAAGTGAAGCGCACAAATTTAGCATTTGATAGCGGTTCCACATCTGCCATCAGTAACTTCATCGGAAATCCTACCCAAGGCACTACCATTGCCCAAGCTTCAACGCAGCGGAACCTATAGACTCGTTCTTCGATGGGGAATTTTTTTTCTAGGTCGTCTAAGTCGTAAATCCGGGGATTTTTTACTAAACCGCTAACTTCTACCTTCCAATTATCTAGCGGCAATCTTTGAGCCGATTGCCAAATAGATTTCGTGCCGCCGTATTCATAGAAATTATTATATTTTGTTGCTAAGTCTTCCTCAGTTATTGGTCGGTTAACTTGGGCAAAATTCGGATTGCGAGTTAACCCTGGATATACATGATTTAATCCTGGGCTTGATTGAGATATTGACTCAGAATTGCTGTTGCAGCCAGTAAGTGGAAGTAAGGAAGCACCTAAGCCAACACCTATTAAACTGGTAACAAAGCGGCGACGATTCATAAAAATAGTTTCCGGCGTTACTTCCCGTTCGGAAATTTCCCAGGATTTAGGAATATGGATTAAGGGCATAAGTGAGTTAAGTGGGCTAGATGGACAAAATGCTATGCCGAGGTTGGTGTTCGCATTTTTAATTTTTATGCGATCGCACACCGCAATTGTGGCTAAAATGTGGGAAACAATTATCATAGAACAAATATTCTTTACTTGTCGGTAGCCAGCATCCCATCTGATCACTCTCTCAGGCATGGGGAAGGAACAAGCGATCGCGACAAGTCGGGTTTTCCGGTTCCCGAAACATAAAAACCGGAAAACTATTTGCCCATAGGAAGCGGTACCACCCGCCCCGCTTTCCTCCCCCACAAACCTTGGGTCTGCTGGGGGTCTCTAGCGGAAAGACCGATGAGTTACTGCATCAATCCCAATTGCCAGAACCCCCAAAATCCCGATTGCAGCACAACTTGCTCTAGTTGCGGCGGGAATTTACTATTAAAAGATCGCTACTGTATCCTTGATACTCTTGGTCAAAGCCTTAGTAGCCGCACTTTCTTAGCGATCGATCGAGATAAACCATCCCAACCCCACTGCGTAATTCAGCAGTTTTTTCAATCAGAAGTTGGCGATGACACTCAGAAGCAATCAGCAGAGGTAAATTTCTATTTCTCTCGTAAATTTCATGCCTCTGCTGTGATGCTGGATAAGTTAGGCCAACATCCCCGCATTCCTGAATTGTGGGCTTCTTTTGAACAGAACGGTTGCCTCTATTTAGTCCAAGAATACATCCCAGGACGCAATTTAGCAGGTGAAGTCTCAGAACAGGGCGTTTTTAAAGAAGTTTCAATTTGGCAACTGTTAAGCGAATTGCTACCAGTTTTGCAATTTATCCACGATCGCCAATTGATTCACCGCGACATCAAACCACAAAATATTATCCGCCGATTCCCCCAAACCTTAACCAAAGGAACAAAGGGCGATTTGGTCTTAGTTGATTTTGGCGCTACTACCCCTGCTAATGGCATTTGGCCCAAAACTAAAGCAACTGCCGGTTCTGCTGAATATTCTTCCCCCGAACAAATCAAAGGCAATGCTACAACCTCCAGCGATTTGTATAGCTTAGGCGTGACTTGCATTCACTTACTCACGGGAGTTTCGCCCTTTGATTTGTTTGATATTAAAGCCGATGCTTGGACGTGGCGGCATTATTTGAAAGTGCCAGTTAGCGATCGCCTCGGCCGCATTCTCGATAAACTCGTCCAGCGCGATCCCTTAAAACGCTATCAGTCAGCAACAGAAGTTCTCAAAGACCTGAAATATGGCCCCACACCCTTAGACTTAGCGCAGCATAAACCCAATTGGACTTTAACCGCTTGGGGAGGGGTCGCCCTTGCCGTTTTATCGATCGCCTTCAACCATCGTCTACCATCTCCCCCACCGCAGACAGCTTTCACCGCGCCAGAACCCACTGCTACCATTCCCGACATCCGCTTCCCACCCCCGCGAATCGATGATTTCGCCATTGAAAGGTCGAAAGAGAACGCACCGGTACGAACTTTAGCATTTAGTGGCGGCCCTGTGTGGTCAGTAGCAGTTAGTCCCAATGGTCGCGTAGTTGTGACTGGGAGCACAGATGGTACAGTTCGGATGCTACACCTGCGTACTGGCAAATTGCTGAAGACGCTGATCGGGCATTCGGAAGCAGTTTGGTCGGTGGCCGTCAGCCCGGATGGGAAGGCGATCGCTTCTGGCAGCGCAGACGATACGATTAAAATCTGGGATCTCTACACTGGAAAACTGAAGCGAACTTTGTACGGCCATACAGCCGGTGTGTTCTCAGTGGCTTTCAGTCCCGATGGGAAGGCGATCGCTAGCGTTGGCAAAGACAAGACTGTAAAACTGTGGGATGCAGACACCGGCAGAGAATTGGAAACCCTCAAAGGACATTCCGCCGGAGTCCAGTCAGTCGCTTTTACCCCCAACGGCAAAACTCTTGCCACCGGCAGCGATGACGGTACCATCAAGCTGTGGAACTGGCAGACTGGCAAACTGATCCAGACACTCAGAGGGCATTCAGACACAGTTTGGTCAGTTGCAATCAGTCCCGACGGTCAAACTTTAGCTTCTGGGAGTTGGGATAATACGATTAAACTGTGGGATTTGAAAACTGGTGCATCCCGACAACCTCGCGGTTTCCTATTACGAACTCTAACCGGCCATTTAGACAAAGTTCAATCCTTAACTTTTAGCCCTGATGGAGAAACTTTAGCTAGTGGTGATTTGAGTGGCACGATTAAACTTTGGCAGATGGGAAGCGGCGGTTTAATGGGTACGCTTAAGGGTCATTCTGCTTGGGTGGAAGTCGCTTTTAGTCCGAAGGGTAAAACATTAGTTAGTGGCAGTTTTGACGACACAATTAAGGTGTGGCATTTGTCGCCTTAAATGCTAATTAGGCGGACAAAATTGATCTAATAAAATTAGATTTTAGATTGTGATTTTAAATTGAATCTAAAATCTAATTTTTTATTGTGTTGGGGTGACAGACTACAAATCATATCATGTCCGGCAAATTACTTACGATGTGTCATTG
>NZ_JAQMUA010000339.1:0-3022 GCF_028330895.1 Kamptonema animale CS-326
AAGCCACTACTATCGCAGTCGCCAAGGCGACACCAGATAGGATTGATTGCTGGAACCCGCTGATTCTATTTCCTTCTTCCCTAGTCCCTAGCCCCTAGTCCCTAGCCCCTAGTCCCTAGCTATACAAGCCAACTAACAACTAACAATTTTTTATGAAAATTCAATGGTATCCGGGTCACATTGCTAAGGCTGAACGCAAACTGAAAGAACAGCTCAAGCGTGTGGATGTAGTGCTGGAAGTCCGAGATGCCCGAATTCCGTTGGCTACTCATCATCCTCAAGTGCCGATGTGGGTAGGCGAGAAGGCGCGAGTTTTGGTAATTAACCGCATGGATATGATTTCGCCGCGAGTGCGAAAAGTTTGGGAAGAGTGGTTTGAGGCCCAGGGTGAGGTTCCTTATTTTACTAATGCTCAGCATGGCCAGAGTGTGGAGGCGGTGGCGATGGCGGCGCGGGATGCTGGGGTAAAGTTGAATCAACGGCGGCGCGATCGCGGGATGCTTCCTCGTCCAGTTCGCGCTGTGGCGATTGGCTTTCCCAATGTGGGCAAATCGGCTTTAATTAATCGATTATTAGGGCGGCGGGTGGCCGATAGTGCTAGAAGAGCAGGGGTGACGCGAAGTCTTCAGTGGATTCGCATTTCTGAGGAAATTGAACTACTAGACGCTCCAGGGGTAATTCCGACTAGAATTGAGAATCAAGAGGACGCTGAGAAATTAGCTATTTGTGAAGATATTGGCGAGGCTGCTTATGACAATCAGGGTATAGCGGCAGCGATGGTGGATCTATTAACATATCTTGAGACTACCAGTGATGGTTTGATCTCCGCATCTGGTTTAAAGTCTCGCTATGAATTGGACGCGACATCTATTAATGGTGAAAGCTATTTGCATGAGGTAGCAAAACTACGTTATCAAGGAGATGTGGAGCGTACAGCGCGAAAAATGTTAAATGATTTTAGGACTGGTTTGTTAGGCCAACTTGCTCTGGAATTGCCCCCAAATTGAAGTGAATATGAACATGATAAGATGATTAGAGAAAAGACTTAGCTCGCCGGGTTTTGAGGAGTTATATTTTACGTTTAATTATCTCCTCCTACTTAGTGCTGCCAATGTAGAGCCAATATCTTCCTCTGGAAGCCCTATATGCAATGGTTTTAAATTAAGCAAAGTTAAGCATACATAGAGTGAAATGACATCTAGATGCTTGCCTTGATAGAATTGAACAATCTGTTTATTTAAACGCAATTGTACTCTGAACTAACATAGATTTATAAATTACCTTTTTAGCATTTGAGACTTACAATTAACACTAAGCAGCGGAATTTGATATTATGGATGACCTCAAATTAAAACTGCAAATAGATGGGCTAATAGAAAAAACAGTAGCAGTAAACCGCGATGATTATATTGTTGGTCGCTTACCAGAATGTGATTTACAAGTACCTTTTGCCGATATTTCTCGCCGCCACACCCGTTTTTACAAAACAGCTTCCGGGGAATGGCTAGTAGAAGATATGGGTAGCAAAAACGGTACTCGCTTAAATGATGTCCAGATTACCTATCCTCAAAAACTAAATCAGGGTGACAATGTAAATTTAGGACATAATATTAGTATAATTATTGTTTTAGACAGCCGCCCCCAACCACAGCCTCCAGAAATAGGAAGTCTGGGGGAAGGAATGACGATTCTAGTTAAGGCTAAAGAACTGCAAGAACAGTGGATAGAACCGGATACAAAAATTGAAAATATCAGTAATTATCGACAAGCTATTGACAGACTCAAATATTTGGTAGATATTGCCAAGTTTCTGAATAGTGCTGAATCTATAGAAGCAATTTTTTCCCAGGTGCAGGAAGTTGTATTCCGTGATAATAAAAATATTGAACGATTGGCATTATTAATTGATGTTACTGGTACGGGCAAATTGGAAGTAGTTAATGCTGCTGCTAAAACACTTGCTGAACAGGAAGAGATGCCTACTGATGGTAGTTGGATCAGTCGTACAATTTGTCAAAAAGTATTTGCAGAGCAAGTTGCTATTAAAACGGCTGATGCTCAGATGGACGAACGGTTTGAAGAAGAGATGAGTATTATTGTCAAAGGGATTCGCAGCGCGATCGCAGTACCTTTATGGAACGAACATAAAGTTTTTGGCGTACTTTATGGACACGCTCAATTGTCTTCAGAGGAGTGGCAAAGAGGAGGAGATGAAGACCTAAGCTTTTTTTCGGCTTTAGGCAATTTGGTCGCTTCCAGCGTGCAGCGATGGCTGTTAGCACAGAAACTTAGAAGTGAAGAGACAATGCGGCAAAGATTAGAGCGATATCACTCTCCAGCAGTGGTACAACAGTTAATAGCTGCTTCAGCACTTGTAGACGATCGTTTACCACCAGTAGAGCGCGAAATTAGCATTTTATTTGCTGATATTGTTGGCTTTACTGCTATGTCTGAACGCTTAAGTCCCGCAGAAGTTGCAAAATTACTCAATAATTTTTTCGAGGAAATGCTGCGGGAAGTTTTTGCTGCTGGCGGAACGTTGGATAAATTTATTGGAGATTGTATTATGGCATTTTTTGGCGCTCCTGAACCTCAGTCAGATCATGCTGAGCGTGCTGTAGAAGCTGCGGTAGGAATGTTAGAGCGGTTAGATGAACTTAATGCCAGCGGTACTTTAGGAGAACCTCTGCAACTGCGTATTTCTATTAATAGCGGTAAGGCTGTTGTTGGCGATGTGGGTAGTCTCAAAAGGGTGGATTATACGGTTTTGGGTTCGACGATTAATCTCGCCTCTCGCATGGAAAAAGTTTGTCCTCCTGGGGAATGTGTGGTGAGTGAGAATACTTATGCTATGTTGCGATCGCGCGAAGGTTTTGAATCGATCGGAGACTTTCGTTTTAAAGGTATTGATAGACCAGTAGTAGTATATCAAACTAAAAGGCATGAAGCCTCTTAAGGGTCTGCTTTTTTATCGAGAATGTCCTAATCCTTGTGGCGGTTGTTATATTAGTAATTCTGTCGT
>NZ_JAQMUA010000340.1:0-49374 GCF_028330895.1 Kamptonema animale CS-326
CCCTTCTTTCCCTTCTTTCCCTTCTTTCCCTTCTTTCCCTTCTTTCCCTTCTTTCCCTTCTTTCCCTAGCCCCTAGCCCCTAGTCCCTAGCCCCTAACCGCTGAAAGCGGTTGCTATATTTGCCATAATTTACCGTTGAATTAACAGCGCAAACGTCTGTAAAAAACCAATTAGTACACCCAAAATTCCTCCTAAATTCACAATTCCTTGTAACTCACTTTTAACTATTCCTTGAATTGCCAGCTCAAGTTCTTCGGGAGAGGTATTCTTAACCCTATCAATAATTACTTGATCGATATTCAAAATTGGGATGGCTTGAGCTACAATTTTCTCTAAATCTCGCTCTAGATAGCGCTCTAAAACTAAAGCCAATTCTTTGCTGACTATTTCTAGAGAAGCATTCATCACTGATGAATTTTGTAATCTGTCGAGAATTAAGGCTGACATATTTTCCCAGTCTATAGATTTGCTCAATCCTTGAATTAAATCAACTCCCTTTTCTTGTAGGTAACTGCGAACGCTATCTCGCATCGTTTTTCGTAACTGCCGTACTGTCGCCACTGGTAAATTTTGCATTGACAGATTTTGCAGCCATTCCTGAATTCTGCCTCGCAATCCGAGAGAAACAATTAATTCAGCCAATCTTTGATTTGTTAGTTCTTTTTCATCTAAACAAAAAGTCCGTAGCCGAGTTAAAGTATTACGCAAACCAAATAAATTAGCTACTACCCAATAAGTGCCGCTAGTCTTTTCTCGAAAGCCTTCATCAATAATTGAAATGTTGCGGTCAGTGAGGAAATCAATCAATACTTGCCGCAGCACATCTGGGGGTAATACTGCCTGCAATAACCAGTCTGCCAATTGAGCAGATTGAGCTTCAGTTAACTGTAATTCTAGTAAAACTTGGTCAAAAATTTGATTGAGTTGGACTTCTAAAAAATCTTCGCGTTGTGATAAAATATTCAGGATTTTTGGTAGAGATTCTCCTAGTAAATCTCGGAGAATATTTGCCAGAATTTTAGCAGTTTTCAGCTCTGTATCTGCTTTTACTTGATCCATTGCCAGTTGCAGTAACCAGAGAATTCCTACTTGCATTCGCTCAGTTTGTAGCAGGCGACGTGCCAAGTTTTCCAATTCTGTTGGTGTTAGCAGTGAACCCATGATCGTGTCAGCAATTCGCTTAGCTAAACGCTCTTGGTTACGGGGAATCAAGCCCGGAGTAAAGGGCATCTGCCGACCGTTAATGTAGATAGGGCGATAGGGGCGAAATAACATTTTGATGGCTATATCATTAGTGAAATAACCGATAATTCCGCCCACGACAGGAGGAGCGATAAGAAGCCAAAGGTCAGACAAGTTCATCACCATTAAAATTTAAAATAACAAACGCAGATTAAGCAGTTTTAACTTGCATGAGAACAGTTTAAGTGCTAATTGTTAATTGCTAATTGCTAATTGCTAACAGTTAACAAAGTGGTAATTAATTATTAAAAGCAGTATCTACCCAATTGCAAACTGCTATTAATAATTTAATGTAAGGTGGGCAATGCCTACTCTACAATTACTTTGTAATTACCAATACTCCCATCATAGCCCCGGCAATGGGGTAGTGTGTGGCGCTAGCAAATCCGGTTTGGCGAGATAAAGCTATTTGCTCCGATCCTGTCGGGAATTTTTCTAAGCTGGAATTGATGTAAGCATACTCTTGGGTCATGCCGAATTGGTTCGCCGCTGGTACTACAAGGGTTTCTAAATACCACTGTTGAAAGCTCCGCATGAGGGGACTGCTAGGACGGTGGAGGTCGAGGATCGCGGCTTTGGCACCTGGTTTAAGGACGCGGTACAATTCTTGCAAACTCCGGGGGATATCTGTGACGTTGCGGAGGCCATAACCCATTGTGGCGCAGTCGAAGTGGTTGTCGGCAAAAGGTAAATTTAAGGCGTTTCCTTCTACCCAAGTGATGGGGCTGGAAGGGGAAAGGATGGGTGGAGCTCGGCGGCTGGCTTGAGCCAATAGTTCGGCCGAAAAATCAAGAGCAAAGACATGGCCCGCAGCACCGACCTGCTTTGCTAAAAGTAGAGCTAAGTCACCGCTACCGCAGCACAAGTCTAGGCAAGTATCGCCAGGGTGAGCATCGCTCCAGTTTACGGTCATTTGCTTCCAGATGCGGTGCTGCCCTAAGCTGAGCCAATCGTTTAACTGGTCGTAAACTGGGGCAATGCGGTTAAATATGGCTTGAATTTGTGCTGGGTCGTTTGTCATCTCTTAAATGAATCCCCAGTAGTCTAATTGTGTAATCTCAACAATAATCTAAATGGGCGATCGCGACAATCAACGCGATAATCAAAGCGATCGCTTACCTAAATAGAACTAGCGATCGTCCTCACTCAGATTTACACCCGTTTGAGCAATTTTTAAATGAGAACGGCAATCTTAAACGGGAAACGAAACAGAACAATACCTGTTTTGGTAAAATCTACATTGGCTATTATGGGGGTGCTGCTACGGAACGCCTGATATCATGTCCGCCAAATTAACTTACGATCTGTCATTGCGAGCGAAGCGAAGCAATCGCAGAGACTAAGCGATTGCTTCGCTTTGCTCGCAATGACAAGTATTTAACCGGACATGATATGACGCGATCGCCAGACAGCACCCTGTTCTGATATATTCAGTTGTCAGGTAAAAAGTGGCTTTTCCCTGCCATGCTTTCCTCCCCATCCAAACCGGATCTGTTCTCCAGCGAAAATTAATATTAATAATGAATTCTGATAATCTAACTCAAATGCTGCAAAAAGGATTCCGCGTGACATTGGGCGCAACTTCCTTTGTGATTGAAACTTTGCAAGACTCCCAAAAACGAGATGAGAACCTCAGCAAACTGAAATCAGAAAATTTCAGCCAACTCACCGAGGAGTGGGCCCAACAAGGAGAAATGACGGAAAGGGAAGCCCGCAATTTTGTTGATACTATTTTGGCTCAACAAAACACCCAGGATAGCGCTCAGACTGGAGCCACTTCTGATTCTCCCGTCAGCACTCCTACTGAACCTGCACCCGACTCCGATCCACGGCCAGAAATTCAAGAATTAACTGCACAAGTAGCCGCCCTCAGAGCTGAGTTGGAAAATCTTCGCGCCGATAACCAATCTCAGGGCTAAATAGTATTTACCCTTGATTGTTTAACAGTCTTAGGGTTGCTCAATAGAACTTATCCTTATTTGACTGCAATCAACCAAGTATTTGCTTCCTGCTTTAATAGGCAGGCAGCAGATTCTAGTTAATCGGGGCAACTTCAGGTTGAGCCAACCTTAAATTTTTCTAGTTTTGCTCCACAATTAGCTAACTGCTGCGCTAATCAAGATTAGCAGGGCGTGTTTTGGCATCAGGCAGCTTCGTGTCTTGTTTCGACTTAGCTGACTGAACGCTGCAAGTCAATGTTAGCGTCTGCCACACTCCGCTGATAGTCTCTGAAGACTATTCAGAGTGGAGTAGAGCTTTAGTCGTTATCCCAGTTTTCAGCACCGATCAGGTCGCCAATTCGGTCTCTGAGTAAAAAGTCGCATTTTTCTAATTCGCCCTCTACGCAAGACCATTCACGAGCTGGAATGTATTGGCAGAGTGTATAAATGGGCTGTTGACGGCTGACGACACCCTCGTGCACCAGTTGACGTGCTTCATCTTGGATGACATCTAAGGAGTATTGGATTGTAGTGTGAATCATAAGCCCTCGTGGGGTTGCCTAAGAAATTTACCGCACTTGTAATACTATAGTGCATATCGAGTGGAGTGAACACAAATTTTGTCCGTATCGTCTGATACAAATTACTTATTCTTGTTGCAGAAATCTCATAAAACTATGAGCGGTCACTATTGTGTTTGCTTAATATTTCATAATTAAAAATTGTGATATTTAATTTTTAATTTTTAATTTTTAATTAATCGGAGGGGAGGTGGCCCGGCGGTTTCATTCTCGGAAAAACCGCGATTTTGTAGGGGTAGTGCCCCGTGCCTACCCCCCTCAACAACTAAAACCTCAAAACTCCCCTCTTTCCCCTAGCTACCAAACAGTGCTTGAAGAGCGATCTCTTGGGCTACTGGCATTTGCCCGTAAGAAAAAACGTAAGGGATTGAAGGCGGTAACGCTGGCAAAAATTGCTCAAGGATATAGGGGCTACCGTAAATGACGACTGCTTGGAGTTCGCCTGTTTTTAACAAACTTTTAAACAAGTCTCCTGCTGCTTGGGTTAAACCTGCACTGCCTCGAAAACAGTTACCGCGAATGAAGACTTGTAGCAATGTAGGCAAAAATTCTGCTTCTGGAGAGGGACGCGGAGTATTCTTAGAAATTATGAATGGCTCTTCCTTGCGTCTTTCGGTGCGATCGTCAATTATTTGCAGTTTGTAACCTCGCTGTTTGGGGACTGCGATCGCAGGAGTATGATGTCCCAAAAACTCACAACCCAAAACATCATCCACAATCACTAAATTACGTAAATTCTCCCCAGTTTTGGGCGCTTCTACCCGCAAAGGCACAGAACCACCAACTTTTAGAGAATCTCGCAAAATATTCGCTGCTACGGTTAAGGAAGAAGGAAGAAGAGAGAGGGGAGATGGGGAAGATGGGGAAGATGGGGAAGATGGAGCAGATGGGGAGAATTTAGCTACTCGATCTCCGGTATCTTTGATAGACAAGCCGACTTTAGCCTTCGCTTGCCAAATCCGTTGCACAGAATCTTCAATGCGCGATCGCTCAATCCGGCCCTGAGCGACAGCATCACACACTGCTTTAATAGTAGCCTCCGGGTCTTGCGGCATCAACAAAATATCAGCACCCGCTGCGACTGCTAAAATCGCCGCTTCCTCAGAACCGTACTGATTCGCGATCGCACCCATCACCAAAGCATCCGTCACAATCAACCCCTCAAAGCCTAACTCTTGGCGCAACTTACCCGTCAAAATTTTGGGCGATAGAGTTGCAGGCCATTCTGCATCCCAAACCGAAATAATTAGGTGAGCACTCATCACCGCATCCACCCCAGCAGCAATAGCCTCAATAAAAGGAGGCAATTCAACCTCAGCCAATCTCGTAGCAGAATGAGGTAGCGTCGGCAATTCTAAATGAGAATCAACCGCCGTATCGCCGTGACCAGGAAAATGCTTAGCTGTAGTTAAAACTGGATATTTCTGGGCCCCATGAATAAAAGCAGTTGCCAGACGGCTTACCAAATCAGGAGTTTCAGCAAAAGCGCGAACATTAATCACTGGATTATCAGGATTATTGTTGACATCCACCACCGGCGCTAGAACCCAATTCAAACCGATCGCGATCGCTTCAGTTGCCGTAATCGCTCCCATTTCTTCAGCATAGCGCTCAGCCTGATTGCCATCTTTCTGAGCAACAGCACCAATCGCCATCGGCGGCGGGAACCAAGTAGCACCTGCAAACCTTTGGCCCACACCTTCTTCAATATCAGCCGCCAACAGCAGAGGGATTTTTGCCCAAGATTGGAGTAATTGCGATCGCACAGCCAACTCCGCCGCACTTCCCCCCACCAAAATCACCCCACCAACACCAAGCTTTTCCAGCCAATAGCGAAGCTTACTAGCAGGCGGCTCCCACTCAGGATATCGAATTTGGTGGTCAAAAAGGTAGCCAGAGGCTCGTACCACCACCATTTGAGCTACGAGTTCTGCTAAAGATAGATTTTCAATCATGGACAGCAAAAAAATAGGAATAGCTAATGGCTATTTAGGCAATAACCCACTAACCATTAGCCTTTACCAATTATCACGCTTGCCCGCAGACAAAAAACTAATCGATTTCCTCTGCGTCAATGTCATCATCCGGCGCAGACTCTTCCTCATCGAGAATGTCAGGTTTCCGCTCTTGCGAGAGCTTATTGAGCAACAACAGCATCTTATCGCCCCGTTCTAGAGAATGGTCTTCTAAAAACACCACCTCTGGCGTGCGCCGCAGACCCACCCGATGACCCAACTCGCTACGCACATAGCCAGTAGCCGATTTCAAGCCGGCCATCGTCTCTGCTTTGGCTTCATCAGTACCGTAGATACTGACAAAGATTTTGGCGTGCTGAAGGTCGCCAGAAACATCCACGTCAGTAACACTGACAATCCCTGCACCTACGCGGTCATCTTTGATACCGTTAAGCAACAGCAAGCTGACTTCACGTTTAATCAGCGAACTCACGCGCTCAACACGACGGCTTGTAGCCACGATCTTTACCCCCTACAGTCTTATTGCCCGTGTTTTTATCTATACTTTCAGTGTTACATAAAGGGAAGATAGGGACTAGGGGCTAGGGAAGAGAAGGGGCTAGGGGCTAGGGACTAGGGACTAGGGAAAGAAGGGAAGAGGTCGAAGATATCAGAAAAGTTATGGTTTGAGCAACTCAGAATGTCCTAATAGTCTTAACCGTTGCTATAAAATAAAATCAATCAGGACTTTGGCACCCAACCAAAGAAACCAGGTTTTTTGACGAAAATACTTCGTCCTACCTCCTGCCTCCTGCATTACCCACAGATTCTCTCAAAAACCCGGTTTCTGGAGCCATGAGCGTAAGTCCTAATCAATAAAAAAACTGGCTTTGCCAGCTTATCTTAAATCGATAGTAGAGATAGAAAACAAACAAATAGAATAATGGAAAAACAATTTACTATTGGCGAGAAAGTTAGAGTTGCAGTCTTACCTCCCTACGTCAAAACTGCTGAACCTATGCCGATGCTGCGACCTCCCCACGTAATTAGCCTTGGTGAAGAGGGAACGATCGCAGATCGCCGTCCAGGGAATTATTGGGGAGTCCGCTTTTCTAAGGGAACATTTTTGATGGACAGCCAGTACATTGAGTCAGTAGAAGTTTCTGGGCAAAATGTCAAGCCAGATGCTCAGGGTTCCCTCTCTGACTAATGGCAAATTACTTAGAGTTGAGCAAGTTTTGCAGATTTCCTGATAAACCCTTGAGTTTTTCAACAGTATTGCCAATATTTCCAACTTCCACATCGATCTCAGAGGTGGGATATTTTTGCAGGACTTCAAGTAAAGATAACTTGTTATTGTCCGCCGCCGAAAGAATCACAGCACCTCTTAAGGCTTTATGACTTTCGTAACGGGAACGAGTCCGAAGACTCTTGCCAATTTCGATCAGTGCATTTTCCCCAACTTTGCTGTTGAGTACGCGGTCTAAAGTGACGATGTTGACTCCAATTTCGAGAGACATCAATCCCCGCACTGTATCAGCATCTTGTTTGGAGATTCGCAATATGGTAGCCAAGGTGGGAGTTTTTGCGCCCGTTTTGACAAAATTTTCTAGATCGCTGATGTTGACTGACTGGGCAATAGGGCCGTACTTAAGTACGATTTTTTCTGCCGCGATCGCACTGTTGCTCGCGAACAGCGTTGCAGTTGCTCCTAAAAGTAATGTGCAACATACCGACGCAAACTTTGGAAATTTCATAGTTAACTACCCAATTAAAATTGATATGCGGAGGTTACTACAGCTTAGATGCAGTCGCTCAATTACACAAGATCGCTAGTGTAACTTGTCAGAGTGTCACACTCACAATCCCCGGAAACAGTAGGAAAATCGTCCTTCTGTATCGAAGTACACCGTCCTAATTCTCTAGTTGTAGGATCTTGATTCTGGTTATCGTCCGTTGCTAAGTACGAGAAGATAATTAAGCGATCGCATATATGGCGATCGCCGCTGCTGTCTCAAGCATTCGCAGATCGCCAGCAAAAAGACAAGGGAATGCCTTAAAATCGATAATTGCGATCGCGCACCCATAGGCTGATCGGTACTGCATTACCCTCAGTATCAATCTTCGTTTCGACTACAAAAGACTGTGGTTGCCGAGATTGAGTTTGAGTGATATCAGCATTGACTTCTTCGCGACGATTTTCGGGCATATAATAAGTTTCTAGTCCATATTCAATGCGCCATCCATTATAGTTTCCCTTAATCGCCACCTGATTTGCTGGCAAGTTAGTGGACTTATTGAAGCTAACCCGCACTGGTTTCCAAGGCTTAGGACGACCAGAATTTGTCACCGTTTTAGGTGCTTCCAGAATTACGTAAATACTGGTTCCTGGCTTTAAATATTTCGGTGATTTTGAGCAATTAGTGTTGTTAGATTGACAAGTGAGCGAGTCATTTGGTAAATCTTTCCAGCCAGGGAGAGCATTAAGATTATTTGGATTAGAAATGTCATAGCCCAGAGTTTGGGAATATCCCCGCAAAAAGTCGTATGGATCTACGGGTGCTGTTTGAAGGATAACGGTCTTTCCTGTAATATGAGTATAAACTGCCTGAGCTGGGACTGAGACAATTAGTGCTATTTGTAACAGCAAGGGAGCCCAGACTCTCCAAGCCGGTAATCTCTGTTCAGAAGCAGACAATTTGAAGGCTGAAGGCTCAACTAAATTCTCGTTTGTCAGCTCAGGATTAGTCTCTGAAATCTCTTGATTTTCAGAATCTACCACAGATTTCTCATTAGATGATTTCATGGTAATGTACCTTTAATAGTTTATGGTTTGTAAGCTAAGCGTATTAGGCTAAACCTCTAGAACGATTAAGATAAATCTTTCGTAACGCCGCCCTCTGGGCGGTGAAATAACGCCCAGAGGGCGGCGTTACGTAAATTTCCCCCTTCAAGATTACATTCTCATTTCTTCTTGCTTTTTCAGTCTGGCAAAGTGTCTCTCATACCAAATTCCCGCAGCAATTACACCAATTCCGCACAAAGCGAACACAAAAGATTTAAGCAGTAATTCAGTGTTGTATTCAAACAATCTGCTGATAATTTGTAGGGTTATCAATACCATCCCGCCCCAAAATGTAGCTCTATTTCCTAGTGCCAAACCTTCTCTAATTAGACCCACAGCCAAGAGGAATAATAACACATTAAAAATAAATGTGGCGAGGATGGGAATAGGAGTAAAAGTCAGATTCCAAAGATGAGTTAAGGCAGTGACAGCTAGGAATCCAGCGATCGCATTCGTTGTCAAATCGACTCCCTGACGTTTGCGACGTTTTCTCTCTTGACGACCCAAACGCAGCCATTCAAACACAGTCAAGCCGGCGAGAAGCGCTACATCCAGCAAAGGAATCCAGTCTATTACAGTTCGATCGTTTATTGAGCTCGGAAAACTATTCCACAGCCCATAAAAAGAGGTGAGGTAAAATAGACTGGCAAGAAATAGGAGTGCTAGAGTACGAGCAATAGGTTGAAATACTCTGCTGTGTGCTTGAGGAAAAATCAAGTCATCGTACCCCCACAGTAGAGCCGGAGGCAAAACGCAAGCGATCGCGAAACCCCAACCTCCTTTCAATTCCTGGAAAATAGAAACTTCTAGAGAAAAAACTATGGCGATCGCAGCCAGGGTAAAAATCGCACGGGAACGACACCAGTAAGCTAGTGGCACCAACATTAAACTGGCTACTACAGGGAAATGTTGCACCAATATATCAAGCCAAGAAAACTCGTCTTTTGACGACCACCAATCAAATACCCCCAGCCAATAACCCAATCCCATCAACAAAATGGCTACAACTCCCAAGGAAGTCAAACGCAGGCTATAAGCCATTGCCAATACGCCTAACCCCCAAACGAGGTAAAGACCATAAGGAGAGCCGCCAATGTGGAACATTTGCGCCATCAGTGCCATATTTGCACCTAAGCTTAAAGCTCCTAACAGCAATAATCCTTCACCAAGTCGCTTTTGCCATCCCATCTGTTGTCGGCTGTTAGATAGGGGAGTTCGCCATAGATAAAAGCCACCTGCATTGACTCCCACGAACACGCTCAGCAGTAAAACAACTCTGAACTCGCGAGGCCACTCTTGCCAATTGGCTGCGACAAAGGTAATTACACCTAAGCCTAAGAGAATGCCGCCCAAGCCAATTAAAATAGCGAGGAAACGATTGCGGGATGCTGTTTCTAGGCTATCGAATTGATAGCGATCGGAGAGTTGTTCGTATAATGGAGCGTTAATAAGTCCTTCTGCCTGCCAGAGTTTGGCTTCGGAGCGCAACTGGCGGCGAAATTTATCTGAAATCATTTGGTAAAAACCTTATTGACCGCGATTGCTTTCTAAAATGTGTCATTTACAAGTAAGTTTTTTTAGAAAGCTAGGACACCTGTGTAAGTTGCACAGTGGGTAATTGCTAATTGCTAATTGCTAATTGCTACTTTTTGATACTAAAGATTTTCCCGTACCCAATTTTTGAAAGCTTGAATAGCGTGGGTTCTGCCAGCAACTTGACTCTGCTGAGCGTACTGATTAACCAGTTCGACAATTGGGATATTGGGGAAAGTGGGACTCACCTCCGATTCAATATATTGTTCGACTTGCAAGAGATTGATTTGTAGCCCTCGTCGTCCGTATCGCCAAAGTTCCGGTACTCCTAGAACTTGATAATTATCCAACTGCGTGCGAGATGTGAGGTCAATTTCTATTGCTAAGTCGGGGGGAGGATCGACACTCAGATCGAGGCGGTTTTTACCGATAACTGCTGCTTGATTTTGAATGTAAAAACAGCTATCCGGTTCGACAGCCTGACTCATACGTTCATTTTTTAACGTTGTCGAACCCAACGACTCAAATGCTATTTGTCGTGCTTCCAACAAAATTTTTACCATGTCCCCAATAATTTCTTTGGCTTTTTCATGTTCGGCCAGAGGAACCATAATTTCTAACCGTCCGTTACTATAGGAAAGTCGAGAAGCACGTCGTTCTCCCAATTCCGCCAAAATATTTTCAAATTGTTGCCAGCTCACACCCTCAACCAGTAATTGCTGACCAGGTTGAATCCTCAATTGTCTTAACTCTAATAGCATAATTGTTCACCCATTTTCTCTACAAAATCTGGTAAACACTAAGTAGAAGGAAGAAGGAAGAAGGAAGAAGGAAGAAGGAAGAAGGAAGAATGCTTATACAACAAGCTTTTTAGCCATCCGTATCTGACGGTTAATTAAGTGGATTCACTTAACAACTAACAACTAACAACTAACAACTAACAACTAACTAATTAGTTTAATGTTTTTGAGGTGGGATATTGCTGTCTAACTGCTGCCGACCATTGCGGATCACTCGCAGCATTTCAGTTAGCTGCTGCTCGATATTATCAAGTGCGTGGTCAGCGTAGTCATCAGCTCCGTTTTGAATTTCTTCGCATTCAGCGATCGCTCTGGCTCTCATTTCCTCTAATTCTTGTTGAGCCTGATAGCGAATCTGTTCAATTTCTGCGATCGTAGCTTGCTGGATTGCCTCGCAATCCAACTGAACTTGTTGCCGTAATTGATCTGCTTCTACTTTCGCCTGCTGGATTAGGCCCATTTCGTTCAAAAGCTCAGAGGCCCGCTGTTCGGCTGCTCCGATGATTTCTTGAGCGTAGAGTTCGGCTTCTTGAACCAGTTCGTCTTTGTGGCGGATGATGAGCTCGGCTTCTTGAAAGGCGATCGGCAAATTCAGCCGCACTAGATCGAGTTGGTCGAGCAATTGTTCTTCATCGACGAGTGTGCGTCGAGTCAGGGGAATCCGAGGACTGTCGAGAACGATTTCCTCAAGGCGGTTGAGTTCCCGCTGAATATCTACCCCTGCTGTTCGCGTGGCTTCTCCGTAGGAGCCTACAGTTTGAGGCGATTCAGTCTCGGTGCTGTGTCCGTTATTATCGGGTTCGATGCGGGTTGAGTCCTGCTGGCGTAACATTTGCAAATATCCTATGTACTGCCTGTTGACGAGGGTTAAGGGCTGTTCACAACAGTTAACAGCCAACGGTCAATTTTTGCAACAAACCTAATGTATTAAAAATAGCTCATTTTTATGGTAAGTTTTTGTAACATTTATAAATATCGACAGCGACGTGCTTCGGTACAAGATGATCGACTGAGCCCCCAAATCTGGCTATCTCTTTGACTACGCTACTACTTAAAAAGCTGTACTCGTTGGAAGTCGCCAGAAACACTGTCTCTATTTCGCCCAAGAGGGTTTTATTAGTATGGGCCATTTGGAGTTCCATTTCAAAGTCTGTTAATACGCGCAATCCCCGCAGCAATACTTTGGCTTGCCGTATTCTGGCGTAGTTTACTGTTAAACCCTCGAAACTGGCTATTTCTACGTTGGGTAGGTGTTGGGTGGAGTGGCGAATCTGATCTATCCTTTCTTCGACGGTAAATAAGGGGCTTTTATTAGGATTTCGTAAAACGGCCACTATTACTTGCTCGAAGAGTTTACAGCCTCTTTCGATGATGTCGAGATGACCGAAGGTGATCGGGTCGAAGCTGCCGGGATAGATTGCTATCACAAATGAGGAATATTTGGGTTACTCAGCAATTATAGGATATGAAGGAATAGAAGTTTTGAGATTGCTGCGTTGCACTCGCAAACCCTAAATCCTGCGAGTAGGCGACACCAACCCAGTTTTGAAGCGATAAGAGTAAGTAATCCTCCCCTCTAAAAATTAAAAATTAAAAATTAAAAATTAAAAATTAAAAATTAAATCTCACAATTTTTAATTTTGCATTTTTAATTTTTAATTGATTAAGTTGCTCCCCCGCTCCCTATCTCCCCTTAAGGGAATGGGCTTTATAGAAAGTTTCTAAGCTGTGGCGATCGCCTACATATCTCCAGTGCCAGGGTTCGTAACTCACGCCTTGGGAATTGTTTTTAGGGAAGGACATCTCGAAGCTGAAGTATGCGGCGTTAGCTTGCAGCCATTTGAAGGCAATTGTATTTTCAAAGCTTTGGCTGAGGTTGGTTTCGGGAGCGCTGCCATCACCGATATCGATCGCATAGCCGGTGTGGTGTTCGCTGTAGCCGGGAGGAGCGCTAACTTCTGCTCGTTTGCTGGGTGCTTGTCCTCGTTCTGCTTTGATGTCGAAAAATACGTGCTGTTGGTCATCTACAGAACGAAAGCCGGAAATAGGGACAAAGTAGATTCCTTCTGCGGCGGCGGCGTTTGCCATTTCTTGATACTTGGCTGCTGCTGCTTTTCGCAATTTGAGGCTACCGTCGGGGGTGATGGCTTGGATTTCGGAGAGAGGTGCTTCTTCGTAGGGGAGATGTCCTAGCAGGTTATCTGGGCTATTCGAAGCAACAGGCGTTTCTGAGGCAGAGGGTGAAGTTTGAGGAGATGGGGAGGGTGAGGCGGGGCTGGTTGAGGCTGTTGAGGGCGAGTTTGCTAATGCGGCTGTGTTTTGTTCGCTTTGGGCGGAGGGAGAAGTGAAGGGGATTAAGTTATATCGCATTTGTAGCCACAGGCTAGCTGCTAATGCGATCGCACCTAATCCAGCCAATCTCCAGATTAGCCATTTTTTTTCTTGCTGACGAGTTTGAGGTTGTACGTCGGGGGTGTCGCGCACTGCCTCTGGAATGTCGTCGGCGGCAAGCTCTGAGGCTTTTGGAGGTTTTCTCTTTAGACTAGCGTTATCCAAGCCAGCTTCACTCCTGCACTTCAATCAAGGCTTAACGTTAAAGATTGTAACTGAGACTGGTAAATCCACAGCTATATCTATAAACGTCATAAATTTTGTCTTATCTGGAATTTTACAGCAACCGCCAGGGCGATTACGGCAAGTCCAACTGTTACCTTTAGTCCATAATCCCTTACGGAGTAACATTTTATCCTCTTTCCTGTTTCATCTTCCCTAGCCCCTAGCTTGGGGCGATCGCGATCGCCCCTTTGTTTGCTTTCTCACCCGCCTGCTCTAGAATCGGCAATCTGTGCAATTCCGTTGTCGATTAACCGCTTGGGTCTTCCCGGTTTGCGCTTGTGCCGCTGATTCATTGATTTTTGACTTGCTGTTGCCATCTCTTCTGGGGTACATTGAAACAACTGTAAGGCTTCTAGGTATTTGTTGGGGGTCATAGTGGGTTCTGTGCGCCCCGTTTCCCAGTTGCGAACGCTGGTTTCACTGATTCCAAGTCTGACTGCAACTTCTGCACGGGTTAGCCCCGCACGTTCTCTCAGGGCTTCCAGATCCATATTTTTGAGGCTCCCTCTTAAAATATCAAACTACTTTTTGAAAATGAGTTTACATTATATAGCAAAATTATCTAAATTTGATCGCTATTAAAGATTAGGAGCGATCGGCTACTTCTTTAAGTGTCCAGCCTTCTCCGGCTTTAACCCTCACTTTAAGCCTCTCACTGCCATTGAGTCCCTTTGACGCGGACAGTGAGCTTGGGTTGGCCTGAGCGCGGTTCGGCTAAGCATGGGGTTCACCGTCGAAGCCAACCAACAACTAACCACTAACAATTAACAACTAACATATTCAGGAGGAGTAACACCCAACTTTTCTGACCACTCCCCGAACTCTAAAGCTACCGCCGCCTCAATCGGAATCCCTACTTCGCGGCGATTTGTTTCCGATTTATACTCAGGTTCCCCAGGAAAAAGAATCGCCTCACCCTGAGATTTTAGTTCCTGAATCGCCTGAGTCACAACCTGCGAAAGCATCGCACCTCCAGCAAACCTTTGGGGGTCAATTGCGATCGTCAAAGAACCCAAACAGCGGTTTCGATCCAAATCTTTATACATATTAGTAACATGAGGCCCAAAAGCCATCCCATTCAAAGGGCCGCACAGCATATCAATCATAAACCCCAAGGCATATCCCTTATGTTCAGCTATAGGTTTAAGCGCCACCATTTCCTTCAAGTCTTCAGTATCTTCTCCCTGTTCATTCACCGCCAATCCTCGCGGAATAGATCCTCCATCGCGACGGGCATTTACAATTCGATTCCAAGGTACTATACTCGTAGCCATATCCACACATAACGGTCGATCTACAATCGTTGAAGGAATCGCAATTGAAATCGGATTAGTGCCAAAAAAAGCCTGCTTTCCTAAATGGGGAACCACCAAAGCATCCGTATGAGTAAAAGCAATCCCGATCATCCCTGCTAAACAAGCTTGGCGGGTATAAATTCCAATCGCACCGCAGTGAGAAGAATTACTAATCCCCACAATTCCTACTCCTGCATTTCTAGCCAGAGCAATTGCTTTTTCCATAGCGAAATGGCACACAAATATCCCTAAACCATGATTTCCGTCTAATTGACCAGTCGCCGCCCCAGTCTCAGTAAATTGTAGTTGAGGGTGAGGGTTAAGAGTGCCACCAGTGAGACGATTGAGATAATGGGGAACTCGCGAAACACCGTGAGAATCTATTCCCCAGAGACTCGTTTGTACTAAACTAGATGCTACAATTTCTGCCTCACTTTCAGGCATCCCGGTTGCCATTAAAACTTGCCTAACCCAAAAAGATAATTTATCTGAAGAGATTGCTAACATTTATTTGTGATTTTGCTCGAAATATGGTTGTGCCTCAGTCCTATTGGGAAATATAGGATTTAATCTCACGGGATTGACAAATTCAGTTAAAACTGGAGATATTCATAAACTGTGGTTTTTTTGAGGAGAAACGTATTCAATTATGGCAAATATATTCGGTACTGACGAAAACGACGAAATTGTAGGAAATCCAGCTAGCGACCGAATTCGCGGCTTAGATGGCGACGATACTATCTACGGAGTAGGCGGAGACGATACTTTAGAAGGAAGCCAAGGTCTAGATTTGCTCTTGGGGGGGGATGGAGCTGATTCAATTCTAGGCGCAGAAGGCAATGATACTTTAATAGGTAACAGCGGTCGCGATTTAGCTTTCGGGGGTATCGGCGATGACTCCATTCAGGGCGGTCTAGGTAACGATACCATCCTGGGCGAAGATAACAACGATACCTTGTTTGGAGACGCTGGAGATGATTTTGTCAACGGCAACCTGGGCTTTGATATCGTCACGGGCGGCACTGGCAACGACACCATCCGAGGTGGTGAAGATGACGATAGCGTGTTTGGGAATGCTGACGATGATTACTTGTATGGAGATACGGGTAATGATTCTCTCAGTGGCGATCGCGGTAGCGACCAACTTTTAGGTGGCGATGGTCAAGACTTCCTCACTGGAGGCGACGGTGAGGACACCCTGTTTGGCGAAGCTGGCAACGATGTACTCAATGGAGATTTTGGCAACGACCAAATCTACGCTGGCAAAGGTAACGATACAGCCTCTGGCGGTGCTGCCTCAGACACCATTTTAGGAGGTGAAGGTGACGACTCCCTATTTGGAAATGACGATAACGATTTTATCTTCGGTGGCAAGGCTAATGATGCTCTTGATGGCGGCTTTGGCGACGATTCCATAGCCGGAGGACTCGGCGATGATACCATCATTGGCGGCTTTGGCAATGACAATTTATTAGGAGCAGAAAATAATGACATCCTGATTGGAGGCGAGGGCACGGATACCTTGACTGGCGGTAGTGGTAGCGATTTATTTGTATTAGGCTCTGGTGCTGGTAGTTTGGCTATAATTACTGACTACGATGATGCCGCAGATTTTGTTGGGTTGCCCAGCAATTTATCTTTTAACGATCTCCAAGTCCAGCAAGGCAATGGTTTAAATCGCAGAGATACTATTGTTTCCATCGGCGGCAAGATTTTGGCAATCTTTGTAGACAATCCTTCGGCGCTGATCACTGTAGATGATTTTATAGATGTTGATGAAACGTTGGTATCAGTACCGACGAGAACACCATCGCCAACGCCAACGCCAACTCCGACACCGACACCAACTCCGACTCCGACACCAACGCCAACTCCGACACCCACACCAACCCCAACAGCTACCCCTGCGCCAACACCGACACCAACAGCTACTCCTACGCCAACAGCCACGCCAACTCCTACGCCCACAACTTCCAGGCTTACTTCCCCACCTGAGATTAATCCGCCAGCGACATTGCCGCTCTCAGGTATGAACGTCAGTCCCGCGTCTGAGCATAGCCTGTTGCCAGTGATTCCTGGTCAAGTACCAACTATCCTGCCGGTGCAGCCCAACCTGACACCATGGATATCCAACCCAACAGTACCGACTTTGTGGCCGTAGAGTTTTACAACTCCAGAGGAGTCTGAGTGGGATAACACTCAGACTCCTCGTGTTCATCTTCTACAAGCGAGAGGCGATCGCAGCCACTTAAAAACGATCGCAACTTCATGCGGTGAATATAAGGCCAACCACCTTCCGCTTCAATATTCCTTAGTAACTGATAAAGTGCTTGGCGGTTATCTGGCAAAGACGATTGAAACAGGCCCTCCCGAATTTCCCGGTGCAAACCCTCCAAAGTCCGCAGTAAAGCTAAAAGTAGCAGACTGTTCCCTTGACAACTCTCCGCTAAACCATAAACCTCTTCAGTAAGGGATTGCAACTCAGACTGCAACTTTCCCGACTCCAAATTTGTGTCCCTGTCCATATCTTGTCTGGTGTCCCCTTGGTGGTTGCTACATTAGCCCACTTTTTTTTCTCAATGCTCAACTGTACCAGTTGATGCTACCATAATGAACTTAGCCTACCAAGTTGGTGAAAAACCTGGCAGTTGGCAACCGTACTGTTAAAAACTTTACAAAAAGTAGCCATAGACTCAATGCTTCGACTAAGCTCAGCAACCATTGAGCGAGTGGGTAGTGGGTCACTGACAGATCCTTTAAGCATCAAGCTTTGGGCGGATTCACCCCCTAAAGGTTGTCCTTGGGAATCCCCGCGTATGCGAGACCGGGGAGTGTCAATTCCACCATAAGTCAGTATGTGAGCACAAGCCATGTACAATTCTGTATTGGGCTATTAACCGAACCTTTTCAGAAATTTTAAGTTATTGCTTAACTTCACCGCACTTGCTCAAAATTTGAGTCGAGTGCAGCGGAGTATTTTGGATGGTTGTGTTGCCGTAGCCTGCCCTGCCTGCACAGCGTCTTGCCCAGAGTAGGGCTTTCTACATTTATTATTCCGATGTTGGATATTGAGGTTGACAATGAGGTATCGCGCTTTAATTGTTGCACTCCTAGCTCTGTGCTTGAGTGTACTGACAGCTTGCTCAGAAGGGCCGACGGTTGCTAGTAGTGAGGCACTAACCTACGACCAAATTAGAGGCACTGGTTTGGCAAATAATTGCCCTAGTTTGCCGGAAACTGCTCGTGGGTCAATTCCTTTGGCTTCAGATAGCACCTATTCGGTGGCTGGTTTGTGTTTGCAGCCAACGAGTTTTTTTGTTAAGGAAGAACCTCTTAATAAGCGACAAGAGGCTGAATATATTCCTGGTAAATTGCTGACCCGGTTTACATCTAGCATCGATCAGGTACAAGGAAGGCTAAAGGTTAGTTCTGACGGTACTCTGACTTTCAAGGAAGAGGACGGCTTAGATTTCCAAGCGATTACTGTTCAGCTTCCCGGCGGCGAACAAGTACCTTTCCTGTTTACCATTAAAGAGCTAGTTGCTAAGTCCGAACCAGGATCGGCTACTCTCAATACTTCTACTGATTTGGAAGGAACCTTTAACGTGCCCTCCTACCGCAGTGCTGGTTTCCTAGATCCTAAAGGTCGTGGCGTGTCTACTGGCTATGACAATGCTGTGGCTCTTCAAGGGAAAGGCGAGCAAGGCGAACTTACTCGCGCGAACGTGAAATTAGCTGACACCCAAACTAAAGCAGGTAAAATTTCTCTGCAAGTCGCTAAGGTGAATGGTAGCACGGGTGAAATTGGCGGGATCTTTGAGAGCGAACAACCTTCTGATACTGACTTGGGAGCTAGACCATCTCTTGAAGTCAAAATTCGCGGTTTATTTTATGCTCGCATTGAACCCTCCGAGTCCTAATTTCGGGGGGTTGGCAGAGGTGGGCGATCGCTTGTCACTGTTGAAGAAAGTAACTGCGTTTTTAAAGTCATAGGCGATCGCGCTACCCGCTCCAAACTAAGGCGAAAGATTTAGCCTCTAGTTTTCAGGGGTTAAGTTTTCTCTACTGACTCTGCTTGAGATACTTGGAGGGGCAATTAGCCCCTCTTTTTTTAGGAAGAAGGGGCTTAGCCCCTAACCTACGAAAGCGGTTGCTTACTTCTGGTGTTAAAAAGTTTGCTCAGTCTACTTAAATAGGGTCTTGCGATCGCATCGCTAATCAAGTAAGATACGCACTTAAGGAAATATAGGAAAGGGCAAAAACTACAGGAAAAAACCTGACAGAGCCAAAGCGCAAAGCATCCTATATTTCCTTTAAAGTGTCTTCGATCACTTCTGTTTGGTGCCGCGATCGCAGCAGTTTAAGCAAAATTTGCCATACTAAAGCTCAAGCACAATCAGTGGTCTACTCTACCAACCCAAACCTCACCATGTCTACCAGAGTTAACAATGACCTAAAAACTGAAAGCTTACAATTGTTACGGGAGTACCAACAAGCTCCTTCAAACGAAGTACGCAACGAATTAGTCAAACTCAACATCGGACTGGTGAGGAAAGAAGTTCACCACTGGCTTCACCAATGCACTGAAAGCTACGACGATCTACTACAAGTAGGTTCTATTGGCTTAATTAGAGCTATTGAGCGGTTTGATATGTCAAAGGGCAATGCCTTTAGTTCTTTTGCTATTCCCTACATCCGAGGTGAAATTCAGCACTATTTGCGCGATAAAAGCCCTTCTGTCCGAGTACCTCGCCACTGGATAACTCTAGAACGTCAATCATCCTCGATAGTCAAGGATCTGCAAGTGCGGCTGAATCGCCACCCTACTGATATTGAAGTAGCAACAGCTCTGAACATTTCTGTGGGAGAATGGCAAGAAATTAAATTAGCCTGCCGCAATCGCGCCCCTCTGAGTTTGGATGCTCCTCTACAGGATGAAGAAGAAGGTGCTACTTGTCTGGGAGAATTAGTACCAGATAATCGCTATCGTAGTTTTCAGTTGGCTCAAGAGGATCGAATTCGTTTACAGCAAGCTCTGGCTAAGTTGGAAGAGCGGACTCGCGAGATATTGGAGTTTGTTTTCCTCTACGATTTGACGCAAAAAGAGACAGCCGAACGTTTAGGTATTAGTGCAGTGACAGTTTCTCGGCGAGTAAAGAAAGGGTTGGATTCGCTCAAGGAAATGATGACTAAATAACTATTAGAAGATTGAAGAAAATAGATTTAAGATTTTTGGGAGCGATCGCAATCTTTCTATTAGATATCGACCGCACTTAAGTATTTTTTCAAACCGAGCAAGCATTTAAGCTCGGATTATTTTTCACATAGGTCTATGTAGCGCTAAATCTTATTTAGAACACAGTACCTCAACCGACCTATGAAGTTCGCCAAGCCTTAATTGGAGTTTATCGGGCTCATGCTCCATAGTAAATACACCTTACGAACATCGACGGTGATTGCATTTAGTGTCTCTTACCTGTTTGTCGAATAAGCTTTCGAGCGATCGCAATCTCGACATGAGTCATTATATCCTGTCCGGCAAATTACTTACGATCTGTCATTGTTCGCTGTGCGAAGCAATCGCAGAGACTAGGCGATTGCTTCACACAGCGAACAATGACAAGTATTTAACCGGACATGATATTACTTAACATGATATTACTTATATTTTTAAAGAAATGTTAAAAATAAATAACTTTATTTAAAACCTTTATTTTTGCTTAAATTCTAAAGTAGTCTAATTATTATAAATACATATAAATTGCAAATTAACGCTTCATAAAAAATTTGTGTATTAATACTTAAAAGAGACTGCAAGAATGATTAACTTAGCTGGTTACGAGATTACCGACCCAATTCATGAAAGTAATAATTCTTTAGTTTGTCGGGGAGTGAGAAAGCAAGACAATCAACCCATCATTCTCAAATTTCTCAAGCAAGATTATCCGATGCCAGCCTCATTAGTTAGATACAAGCAGGAATACGAGATTACGCGCAATCTCAATTTAGAAAGTGTACCTAAAACCTACAGTTTAGAAAGATATCAGAACAGTTTGGTTATTATTTTTGAGGATTGTGGTGGAGAATCATTAAAGCTCTTCTTGGCTTCTCACAAATTTACCTTAGAGGAGTTTTTGTCAACAGCGATAAAAATAACCAGAGCTTTAGGTCAAATTCATCAACATAACATTATTCATAAAGATATCAACCCCAGCAATATTATCATTAACTCAATCACAGGGCTAGTCCAAATCATAGATTTTGGCATCTCTTCTGTATTATCGCGCGAAAATCCTAGTATTAACAACCCCAATATTTTAGAAGGAACTCTTACCTATATATCGCCGGAACAAACCGGTAGAATGAACCGCGTCATAGACTACCGCACTGATTTTTACTCATTAGGAGTTACCTTTTACGAACTACTAACGGGGCAACTGCCCTGTGATTACAGCGATGCAATGGAATTAGTCCATTGTCACATTGCTAAACAAGTCGTCTCGCCACAGGAAATTAATACAGGAATTCCTAAAGGGATTGCGGATATCGTGATGAAGCTATTAGCAAAAACGGCTGAAGCGAGATATCAAAGTGCCTGGGGAATCATTGCTGACTTAGAGGAATGCCTGACTCAATTACAGACAAAAGGAGAAATTGCTGATTTCGCGATCGCGCAAAAAGATATTACCGATAAGTTTCAAATACCCCAAAAACTCTATGGGAGAGAACGAGAAGTTGAAACCTTATTGTCAGCCTTCGATCGTGTCAGCAATGGCATGACAGAAATCATGTTAGTATCGGGTTACTCTGGCATTGGTAAATCCGCCTTAGTGCAAGAAGTTTATAAACCAATTACTAAGGCAAGGGGTTATTTTATTGCTGGGAAATTCGACCAATTTCAACGCAATATCCCTTACTCAGCTATTGTTAAAGCTTTTCAGTCATTAGTCAAGCAACTATTAACTGAGAGCGAAACGCAACTAGCCGCCTGGAAAGAAAAACTTTTAGCAGCTTTTGGTGATAACGGTCAGATCGTTATAGATGTCATTCCCGACGTAGAACTTATCGTTGGCCAACAGCAACCCGTGCAAGAATTAGGGGCTACAGAAGCACAAAACCGCTTTAATTTAGTCTTTCAAAAATTCATCAGGGTATTTTGTTCTGTTGACCATCCATTAACGATCTTTTTAGATGATTTACAATGGGCTGATTCTGCTACCTTGAAGCTGCTACAAGTAATGATGGCAGATGAGGAAACGAAATATTTATTTTTAATTGGTGCTTATCGAGATAACGAAGTTAACCCCACACATCCTCTAATAATGACTTTGGAGGGGCTGCAAAACCAAGGTGTGACTATTAATCAAATCACTTTAACTCCCTTAGATATCGAACATATAGCTAAATTGATTGCTGATACTGTGCGTATGGATAGAGGCTCAATCATGCCACTAGCTGAGTTAGTTGTTGGTAAAACTCAAGGCAATCCTTTTTTTGTCAATCAGTTCCTCAGAACTCTCTATGAAGAAAACCTCCTGAATTTCAATTTACAGAAAAGAAACTGGGATTGGAATATTTCCGAAATTGAAGCAGTAGGGATTACCGATAACGTCGTTGAGTTGATGTTAGGTAAATTGAGAAAAATGCCAAATTTAACTCAGCAGGTTTTACGGTTGGCCGCTTGTGTTGGTAATAGTTTTGACTTAAATACTATCTCTATAGTCAACGAAAAATCTACATCCGAAACGTTTCAAGAGCTATTTCCCGCCATCCAAGATGGATTAATTTTAGCCACTTCTGAATTAGGCGTAACAGAAAAAGAAATTTTTAAGTCTTCTCTAGTCATTACTAATTATAAGTTTTTGCACGATCGCGTGCAACAAGCAGCTTATACTCTGATTGAGAAAACTTCTAAAAAAATAGTCCATTTGCAAATTGGTCGCCTGCTTTGGCAAAATATATCAACCGATATGCGAACGGAAGAAATATTTGCGATCGTCGATCATTTGAATTTAGGAATTGAACTGGTTAGCGACGAATGCGAACGAATCGAACTCGCAAAACTCAATTTAATCGCAGGCCAAAAAGCCAAAGCAGCAATGGCTTATGCTGCGGCGACCGAATATTTGCAAGTAGGGTTGCAACTTTTAGCCAAAGATAGTTGGACTCATAATTACGAACTGACATTAGCGCTGCATGAAGAAGCAGCAGAAGCAGCTTTTTTAAGAGGTGATTTTGAAGGAATGCAGAGATTTGTTGAGATAGTACAAAACTGCGCTAAAACGCTGCTGGACAAAGTGAAAGTGTATGAAGTCCAGATCCAAGCTTACATGGGACAGAACAGGCTGGTAGAAGCAGTTAATAGAGGGCTACAAGTTTTAAAACTACTAGAGGTAGAGTTTCCCTTTCAGCCAAACCCATCAGATATTGGGCAGGCACTAGGGGAAACTGCGGCAATTTTAAAGGAGAAGCGAATTGAGGATTTAGTTGACCTGCCTCGAATGACCGATCCCTATAAATTAGCAGCCGTCAGACTTATGTCAAGTATATTTGCTCCTGCATATATTGCTGCTCCTGCACTGTTACCCTTGACGGTATGCAAACAAGTAGATTTATCCGTCCAATATGGTAATGCTTCTGTTTCTCCCTTTGCTTATGCCAATTATGGTTTTCTTCTTTGTGGAGTTTTAGGAGATATTGATTCAGGTTATCAGTTCGGTCAATTAGCTTTAAGTCTAGTCTCCAAGTTAAACGCTCAAGAAATCAAAGCCAAGACAGCCTTCATCGTAAATTTATTTATCCGACATTGCAAAGAGCATTTGAGAGAAACCTTAGAGCCGTTGGTGTCAGCTTACTCTACCGGGATAGAGACAGGAGATTTAGAATATGCAGGCTATAGTTTATTACAGTCATCGTGTTCAGCTTACTATAGCGGCAAAGAACTGACCGTCCTTAAAAGAGAGATAGCAATCAACAGAGAGGCTATTTATAAAATTAAGCAAGAAACAGCGCTTAATTATATAGAAATATATGAGCAGGCTATATTAAATCTCCTCGGCGAAAGCGAAAATTCCTGCATTCTAAAGGGTGAAGCGTGTGATGAGGAGTTGAAGTTGCCATTGTACCAGCAAGCAAATGATAAAGTGGGAGTGGCATACATATATTTGAATAAAATTTTACTTTGTTATTGGTTTGAAAATTACGCGGAAGCTATTGAGAATACTGCTAGAGCAGAGAAGTATTTAGATGCAGTGGTAGGAATGCCGATTGTTACTATCTTCCATTTTTACGATTCTTTGGTGTGGTTGGCGGTGTATTCTGATACTCCACAGTTAGAGCAACAGGGCATTCTTGACAGAGTACAAGCTAATCAAGAAAAAATGGATAAATGGGCGCATCATGCTCCAATGAATTATCTGCACAAATTCTATTTAGTAGAAGCAGAATGGTATCGGGTTTTAGGTGAAAAAGTAGAGGCAATGGAAATGTATGACAAAGCTATTGCCCTTGCTAAGGAAAACAAATACATTCATGAAGAAGCACTTGCTTACGAACTGGCAGCTAAATTTTACTTGTCATGGGGGAAAGAAACGATCGCCCAAGTTTATATGCAAAATGCTCATTATAGCTACCAACTTTGGGGCGCTATAGCTAAAGTTGAGGATTTGCAAGCGAAATACCCCCAATTCCTAGCTAGAACATCAGCTAAGACAACAACTCAAACAAAAGTTAACCGAACAACGACTGTGCCTACTACCACTAGCACTAATTTGCGAGATACGCTAGATTTAGCCACAGTCATGAAAGCTTCTCAAGCGATTTCAGGTGAAATCGTTTTGAGTAAGTTGCTGGAAAGATTGATGAAAATTGCGATCGAAAATGCTGGCGCTGAAAAAGGCTTTTTGATTTTAGAAAAAGCAGGAAACTGGGCGATTGAGGCTGAAGGTTCTGTTAAGAAAGATGAAGTGAGCGTGTTGCGATCGCTTCCCCTGAATGCAAAAGCTGATTCTGAGGAAATACCCAAACTGGCAAGTGCGATCGCTAACTACGTCATCCGCACCCAGGAAAATGTAGTTTTAAATAACGCCACTCAAGAGGGACAATTTACGCGAGATCCTTATATTGCCGCCACTCAACCGAAATCGATTCTCTGCACCCCTCTGATACACCAAGGTAAGCTGACAGGCATTCTTTACCTGGAAAATAACTTGACAGAAGGAGCCTTTACTACAGATCGACTAGAACTGTTAAAATTGTTATCAGCCCAAATAGCTATTTCCATTGAAAATGCCCAGCTCTACAATAACTTACAGGAGTTCAATCAAAACTTAGAGCAATTAGTAGGCGATCGCACTCAAGAATTATCCAACACGCTGGATGCTTTAAAAGCAACCCAAAGTAAACTCGTGGAATCAGAAAAAATGGCATCTCTGGGAGGATTAGTCGCTGGCGTTGCCCATGAAATTAATACTCCCGTCGGAGTTGGTGTCACTGTTGCTTCAGCTTTAGCAGAACATACCACAGAATTTGCATCTATTTATAATAGTGGCAAAATGAAGCGCTCCGAGCTAGAAGAATTTTTAGATATAGCGATCCAGAGTAGTAATACACTTCTAACTAATCTAAATCAGGCGGCAGCATTGATTCAGAGCTTTAAAGAAGTGGCAGTCGATCGCTCTAGCGAAGAACGCCGAACTTTTCGGGTAAGAGATTATCTGGATGAAATATTAATCCAATTAAAACCCAAATTAAGAAATAGCAAACATTCGCTCAAACTTAATGGAGACCCCCAAATTGCCATCGATTCTTATCCAGGTGCTTTATCTCAAGTTGCCACCAATTTGCTGATGAACTCTTTGATTCATGCTTACGAACCTGGCGAATCTGGTCAGCTCGTTTTTAATTGGCAGCAAGAGGGCGAGCGACTTAGCTTTGAATATTCCGATGATGGTCAAGGCATTCCTCCAGAAAATTTAAGTAAAATTTTCGAGCCCTTCTTTACTACCAAACGGGGTCAGGGTGGTAGCGGATTGGGATTGCATATTGTCTACAATTTAGTTACTCAAAAACTTCGGGGTGAAATAGAATGTAAAAGTGAGGTGGGAGAAGGAACAAAATTTATTATTAAGTTACCTCTGCAAATTGATTCAAAACCTTAGTCGATCAACTCAAAACATCAGTAATTCATAAAGGTGAGCAGCAATGGACAAAAATATTTATAGCTTTTTAAATGAAGGTTCTTCAGAAAAAGTGTTTTTTGCTGAAGAAGTTAACTCAGATGAAGAGTTATTTTTTGCCGATGAAGTAGCTGAAGTAACCCCGACTGAAAGCTGGAAAATTTTGATTGTAGATGATGAAGCTCAAGTTCACACAGCTACCGATATTGCCTTAAGAAAGTTTGTTTTTGAAAATAAATCTTTAAAGTTTATTAGCGCTTATTCCGCTAAGGAAGCCAAACAGTTAATCCACGAATACCCTGATGTTGCCATCATCCTGCTTGACGTAATTATGGAAACAGATGATGCTGGCTTAGAGTTTGTGAAATATGTTCGAGAAGTGTTAGGCAATCATTTGGTGCGAATTATTTTACGCACAGGTCAACCCGGACAAGTTCCTGAAAAAAGCATTATTATCAATTATGATATTAATGATTATAAAACTAAAACCGAGTTAACGACATCAAAGCTATATACTACAGTGCTAACAGCTTTGAGAAGTTTTTCTCTAGGTCAGAAATTGCAGTCTGAAATAGAGCGGCGCGAACAAGTAGAGCAAGCACTTCGTATCAGTGAAGAAAAAGAACACCAAAAAGCTCTCACCTTAGAGCATTTTGTCAAAGAACTGCAAGAAACACAACTCCAGCTAGTTCAAAGTGAAAAAATGTCTAGTCTCGGTCAATTAGTTGCAGGTGTCGCTCATGAAATTAACAATCCAGTTAACTTTATTTACGGCAATCTCTCCTATGCCAATGACTATATCAGAGAACTCATCTATCTGTTGAATCTCTATCAGCGGTATTACCCGCAACCAGAAGCAGAAATTCTCAAGGAAATAGAAGACGCAGAGTTGCCATTTCTCATAGAAGATTTACCCAAACTGCTCTCTTCCATGCAGTTAGGGATCGAACGCATCCGCAATATTGTAAAATCTCTACGAAATTTTTCGCGATTGGATGAAACTGAAATCAAATCAGTGGATATCCACGAAGGGATTAATAGCACTTTGATGATTTTACAGCACCGACTCAAGGCTAAGCCAGATCGTCCTGCTATTAATGTAATTAAAGACTATGGTGTGTTACCACTTGTGACCTGTTATGCGGGTCAGCTCAATCAGGTGTTTATGAACCTTTTAGCTAATGCTATAGATGCTTTAGAAGAGCGAGGAAGTGGAGAAAAGGGTGCAGTTTTTAACCCCCAAATTTTGATTCGTACCGAAGTTGTAGCGGGTAGTTCCCATGAAAATACTAGCTTTGATTCAGGTATTCGGGTAACAATTGCTGATAATGGTATTGGCATGAATGAGAAAGTTCGCTCTAAACTTTTTACTCCATTTTTTACTACTAAGCCAATTGGAAAAGGTACAGGCATGGGATTGTCAATCAGCCGAAAAATCTTACTAGAAAAACACTGCGGTCAATTGCAGTGTTTTTCTACGCCAGAGCAGGGAACGCAGTTTATTATTGAGATGCCGACTATCTGTGTACCAAGTAATCTCGCGGTAGCTATTGCTAATTGATAATTGGTAATTGGTAATGGGTAATTGGTAATGGGTAATTGGTAATTGGTAATTGGTAATTGGTAATTGGTAAGCGTGTAAGGTGGCTATCGCCGCATCAAGCCTATGACTTATAGCTACAGATGGTTGAGAAGATCGCCCATCCTACTAACTGATATCATGTCCGGTTAAATACTTGTCATTTTAAATATTTGTCATTGCGAAAAGCCGAAGCCGCGAGCGAAGCGTGGCGGGAAGCTCCGCAATCGCAGAGACTAGGCGATTGCGGAGCACAGCGAACAATGACAAATCGTAAGTAATTTGCCGGACATGATATGACAACAAACCATCAACTTAACAGTTTAGTTTACAAAGGCATAACTTGCCGGACAAATTTATCTAACCTTTCCATTCCTTTTTCAATGGTAGCTAAATCAGTCGCGTAAGATAAGCGAATGTGGTCATCAGCGCCAAAAGCAATACCAGGAATTACTGCTATTTGCTGCTGTTCTAGCAAAGCATCGCAGAATTCCAAGGAAGTCATGCCAGTTTTGGCAATATTGACAAACATATAAAAAGCGCCATCAGGTTTAGCGCAACTAATTCCAGGTATGGCATTGAGTAAATCAAACATTACCTGTCGCCTTTGTGCAAAAGCTAGACGCATTTTTTCAACACAGTCTTGTTCGCCTTCAAAAGCAGCAATCGCGCCGTACTGTGCGAAAGTACAAACATTCGATGTACTGTGTCCTTGAACAGTGATTGCAGCTTTAATTAATTCTAGAGGCCCTGCCAAATAACCAATCCGCCAGCCAGTCATTGAATAAGCTTTAGCAAAGCCACTGCTAATAATTGTTCTCTCAAAGATTTCTTTGCCAAAAGAACCGATGCTAGCGTGTTCGGCTCCATCATAGATAATTTTTTCGTAAATTTCATCAGAAACAACTAAGATATCTCGCTCAACTACAACCTCTGCCAGAGCTTTAATTTCCGCAGGTGAATACACCATTCCCGTCGGATTAGAAGGAGAGTTGAGAATAAATAACTTCGTGCGTTCAGTAATAGCTTGACGCAGTTGTTCGGGTGTGATTTTATACCCCGTAGAAGCATCAGTCGGAACAATTACAGGCTTACCACTAGCGAGTTTTACCATTTCTGGATAGCTTAACCAGTAGGGAGATGGAATAATTACCTCATCTCCGCGATCGATCAGCGCCATCATTAAGTTGTAGAGAGAATGTTTGCCGCCGTTGGTAACAATAATATTTTCAGCTTGGTAAGAGAGATGATTCTCCTCGCGTAGTTTGCGAGCGATCGCTTCTCTGAGTTTCGGTTCTCCAGCAGCAGGGCCGTATTTAGTTAAGCCAGAGTCTAAAGCAAGTTTAGCCGCCGCTTTGATGCGATCGGGGGTATCAAAATCCGGTTCCCCAGCGCTGAAGCTACAAACATCAATCCCCTGAGCCTTCATCGCCTTAGCCTTAGCTGCGATCGCCAAAGTTAAAGAAGGAGGAACTTCACCCACTCGTGCTGCCAGTTGAATCATGATTATTTTAGATTTTTAGATTTTAGATTTTAGACTTTAGATTTTAGATTTTAGATGGGGTTGCGGCTACCTTCAACCCTAATATCAGGTAATTTTGACACTTCCCTGGCTTTTAAGGCAGAAGATCGCCCAGCTCCAAAGTCAGATAAACTTGTACAAAGCCCTGCGGAGGGTGAAGATTCGAGTCAACCGACTGAAATCACAAGAGTCTTGGATATGTTTAGATAAAATCACATTGCCGCCTAAATTATAGGCGCGACTTACGTCTCATCATTAAAAAATGCTCTCCCTGCATTGGCCTCATAGGTGGAATAACTTGACAGTGAAGCGTTCCCACTTTTTGCGCTACGGGGTCGCGCTCTTAGCAGTGGCGATCGCGCTCATGCTCACACTGTTGCTCAAACCGCTACTAGACCGCACCCCTACGCCATTATTTTTTGCAGCCGTAGTGTTGAGTTCTTGGTACGGTGGTTTTGGGCCTGGCTTAGTAGCCGCAGTCGTCTGTACCCTGGTCATTAACTACTATTTTCTAGAACCGCTCAATTCGCTGCACTTTACAGGTTTTGGCGACATCCTGTTATTGGGCTGTTTCGTCACCGTAGCCGCATTCATCAGTTGGCTCAACGCCAGTCGCCAGAAAGCTGAAAAAACGCTGCTCCTTAGCCTAAAAGAAGTCAGAAATCGCACCCGGCAGCAAGAAGCGATCGCTTTGCTGGGTCAACAAGCGCTTGCGGATACAGAGCTTTCTGCCCTCATGGATGAAACCGTTATCCTCGTTGCCCAAACTCTAGAAGTAGAATACTGCAAACTTTTAGAACTGCTTCCCGACAGCCGCGCCTTGCTACTACGGGCGGGTATAGGTTGGCGTGAAGGACTCGTAGGTAACGCCATAGTAGGTGCAGATCTAGATTCTCAGGCTGGTTACACCCTCTTTTCTTCTGAACCTGCGATCGTTACCGATTTGCGTACCGAAAGGCGGTTCAGCGGCCCACCATTGCTGCTGGAACATCAGGTAATTTCAGGAATGAGCGTAATTATTGGTGGTCGAAACCGACCTTGGGGGGTTCTGGGCGCACACACTAAGGAGCAACGAAAATTTACTAAAGATGATATTAATTTCTTTCAAGCTGTAGCGAACATTTTGGCGGAAACTATAGAACGCAAGCTGGCCGAAGCTGAACGCGACCAATTTTTAGAGCAGGAGCAAGCAGCACGGGCGTTGGCTGAGGTGAACGAGCAGAATTATCGGTTTTTAGCCGAAACCATTCCCCAGATCGTCTGGACAGCTCGGCCAGATGGCTATCTGGATTACTACAATCAGCGTTGGTTCGACTACACGGGAAAGACCTTAGAGGAAACACAAGGGTGGGGATGGCAGAGAATACTGCACCCAGAGGATTTACAGCCTTGTTTGGAGGCTTGGAACCAGGCAGTGGCAACGGGGGAAAGTTACGAAATCGAGTATCGCTTCCAGCGAGGGGCAGACGGAAGTTACCGCTGGCATTTGGGTCGGGCTTTGCCGTTGCGGGACAAAGGGGGTCAAATTGTTAAATGGTTTGGAACCTACACGGACATTGACGACCAAAAGCAGGCGGAAGCAGAGCGATCGCTGCTTTTGGAGCGAGAACAGGCGGCGCGGGCCTTAGCGGAGCTATCTGCCGAGCGGGTACACGGTCTGCAAATGGTGACGGATGCTGCGATCGCCCCTCTGGCGATCGATGACTTACTTTCGGAGTTGCTCAATCGGCTCAGCGAAATTCTGCACGTGGATACAGTGGCGATCTTGCTAGTGGAGGCAGACGACTCTCTGGTAATGAAAGCAGCTCAGGGGCTAGAGGCAGAACTAGAGCGCTCTGTCCGCATTCCCCTAGGCGTTGGCTTTGCAGGACGGATTGCGGCGGATTGCCAACCGCTGTCGATCGAGCGCGACGCTTATACTCAAGTTTATAGTCCCCTACTACGGGAGCGCCGGATTCAGTCGCTGATGGGTGTACCGTTACTGGTGGAAGGTAGAGTCTTGGGGGTCGTTCATGTTGGGACGGTGAATGTCCGGCAATTCAGTTCTGAAGATTTGCAGTTGCTACAGTTAGCGGGCGATCGCGTGGCAATGGCGATCGACCGCGCTAATTTGTATGAGGCGGAACAGATTGCCCGCCAGCAGGCGGAAGCTGCTAACCGGATTAAGGATGAGTTTTTGGCGATGGTTTCCCACGAACTCCGCACGCCACTAAATTCAATCTTGGGATGGGCGCAAATTCTTCGCAACCGCAAAATGAATGAAACGAAGGTAAATAAGGCGTTGGAGACAATTGAGCGCAACGCCAAGCAGCAGGCAAAGCTGATCGATGACATTCTCGATGTCTCCCGGATCATTCGCGGTAAAATTCGCCTTCAGGTAGAGCCTCTAGAGCTGATGCCGATTATTCAGGAAGCAGTCGATACCCATTTAGCAGCAGCTCAGGCTAAAAATATTACCATCGAGTTTTTACGGGCAGATCCTGCGATCGCAGTTTTGGGCGATCCGGATCGCTTGCACCAAATTGTGGGGAATTTACTTTCCAACGCCATCAAGTTTACTCCTGTGGGAGGTAGGGTGGAAGTGCGGCTGGATCGAGATTGGGGATGGGCTGGTAGCGACTGGCACTTAGGGAATCCAGAATCTTCTGGCTTTATCCTTGGAGATATGGGGGCAAAACCAAATCGGAAATTGCAGTATGCGTTGATTCGTGTCAGGGATACTGGTATTGGTATCGCCCCTGAGTTTTTGCCCCAGGTTTTTGAAGGTTTCCGGCAAGCGGACGGGTCGATTACTAGACCTCACGGCGGACTAGGATTGGGACTGACGATCGCCCGGTATTTGACTGAACTGCATGGCGGAACTGTTAAGGCTACTAGCGGGGGGATAGGTGAGGGAGCGACTTTTACTGTCAAGCTACCGATCGCAGAGGGAGTGGGCGATCGCCCGCTGGGGACTCTACCAGCCGAATCACCTACAACTTCTCCCGCAGTAATTCGCGGCCTACCAACTCCTTTATCTGGGGTGCGAATACTGGTAGTTGATGACGATGCGGATACCTGCGAGTTAATTGCTACTGTGTTGGGGCAATTTGGGGCTGTGGTCAAGACGGTAAGTTCTGCAAAACTGGCTCTAGAAGCGATCGAACAGGCGAGGCCGGATTTATTGGTGAGCGACATCGGAATGCCTGGTGAGAATGGCTATCAGTTAATTCGCAAAGTCAGACAGTTGGAGGCCGAGCGGGGGGGACACATTCCTGCGATCGCGCTTACTGCCTACGCTAGGGATGAGGATCGACGACAGGCGATACAGGCTGGGTTTCAGTTGCACTTTCCTAAACCTGTGGAACCAGCTTTGTTAGCAGCAGTACTGGCTAATTTAGCTGGGCACAATTGAATTGGTAATTGCTTCGTTAGACTAAAAGTAATTGCTTCTACTTAAAGTAGAAGATGGAGGTTGAAGGGGAAACAATAAAGATTAAAAATACAGCGGGAACCGCTGTAAATAGAGTACAAGAGGAACTGGAAAAATCTAGCCTTAAAGTTGAGCAACAGCATTTTGTGTGGCAGTGGGTACGACGAGAAATTAACCTTGTTGCTCGTTGACCCCACAAATGATACTTTTAATTTTGATTCACTCGGAATCAATCTTCACTAATAATCTTAGGCACTCTGAAAAAGTCACCATCTTGCTCTGGTGCAGCCGCTAAAATTGCTTCTCGATTAGCAAAGGGTTCCAAGTCATCTGCTCGCGTCACGTTACTAACATCGATCGCTCTTGTGGTAGGTGGAACATCACTCGTATCTAATTCGCTCAACTGCTCGAAATACTCCAAAATACTACTCAGTTGAGTCGTAAATTGCTCTTCTTCTGCCTGCGTTAGCTCCAATCTCGCTAGATGAGCAACTTTACGCACTTGTTCGTTATCAATTTTCATGTCTAATTTGTTAGTAGTTAGTGGTTAGTTGTTAGTGGTTGGTGGTTAGTTGTTATACTAAATCCGGTTTAAATACCCTCTTGTTTCTTCAGTCCGCGCAGGCGGACTTTGCTTGTGTAGTAGCGGTTTCAACCGCCAAGTCTAATATAACAACAGACAACTAACAACTAACCACCAACCACTAACAAGATTTAGAAGTATACATCAATCTGCGATCGCCCAGAAGTTTTGAGCCAATTTTGCACCTCAATGTAATTATTGGGCGCAAGTCTGATCGCTTCCTTCCAGTATTCAGCCGCCTTGTCAAACAACTCTTCTGCTGCTTCTTCGTTGCCAGCTTCCTTTTCTCTTTCCCCTTTGTAATGGTAAATTACAGCAATATTATTCAATGCTTGCGGCATCCGGGGATTGAGATCGATCGCTTGAGCGTAATAACCCAAAGCTCGATCGTGTTCGCCATTACTAGCGTGGATCAGTCCCATATTATAGAGAATATAGCCGCGATCGTAAGGGTCATCCTCTAGAGTAAGAGCTTCATTATAGTTATCCAGCGCTTCGGCATATTCTCCATCTGCTTGAGCAGACATACCATCGCGGTAATAAGCAAAAGCTTCTTTCGCTCTTTTATTAGTAGGCAGAATCTTGAGAAGGATGTCTGCCATCACCGTAAAGCTTTTATCGATAAAGTTATCGTTGCGTTGAGTTCTAGGCATATTTTAAAGATGGAGTTTGGACGTAGTGACTCTGATTATCCGATCTGCGGAAGTTTTTGCTTCCCATTCTTAATAATTTAACCCCAATTGACGGTACTAAAGAACGAACTCTGCTAAAACTGTCTCATGCCATTTGTCAGAGTTGCCCCCTTGAGATCCGTACCGCTCAAGCTCGTGCCCGCTAAAGCGGCAAAACTCAGATCGGCATTTGTGAGTACCGCCCCATCGAGATTAGCACTCCGCAGGTCAGCACCGCGCAAGTCTGCACCTGACAAATTTGCCCCGGTCAAATCTGCGCCGATTAAGCTGGCTTGAGATAGGATCGCTCCTTGTAATTGTGTAGGATAAACTTCGCAGACATTAATGCAACTAGGCTTGTCCAAGTCAATTAAATTCAGTTTCGCGCCGATCAGATTCGCTCTGGTGAGGTTAGCTTCCGTCAAATAAGCACCACCGAGATCCGCCCCGCTTAAATCTGCACCGCTGAGGTTGGCTCTCTGTAAGTGGCTTCTGACCAAATAAGCCCCCTGAAGGTTAGTTCCTCTCAAATCAGCTTGCTGGAGATTGGCATATAAAAGATTTGCCTCAGTGAGGTTGGTGGTAGTGAGGTTGGTTTTATAAAGATTTGCCCCCCGCAAGTCAGCACCCTGTAAGTTGGCATAACGCAAGTCGGCATTTTGTAAATTGGCGTGGTTGGGTTTGCGGCGATCGAAGTTGTGAGCTTCCAAGCGGCCGGGAGCGGCGTAGGCCAACCGTGCATTTTGGAGGTTCGCCCCGTAAAAGTTCGCACCTGCTAGGTCTGCGGCGCTGAGATCGGCTTTGACTAAGGAAGCTCCCTCTAGGATAGCTCCCCGAAGGTCAGCTCCTAGCAAGTCAGCATCTTCTAGGTAAGCTCTTCTGAGATTGGCACCCCGGAGGTCTGCACCTATGAGGTTGGTGCGACTTAGGTCAATTCCTGCTAAGGATATCCCTCGGAGGTCGCATCCGGGACATTCTCTGGTGTCAATTAACCTTCTGTAGTGGTTGGGGTCTGCGGCTTTTGCTTGTGTTGTTAGCAATAGAGATGCTAAGACAGCGATCGCGGCTAAAGTTTTGTATTTCATCTCAATTTTGGTTATTTCTAAACCGGGCTAACAATTCGTCACGGGAGGTTTGAAGCAGCAGTTGGGCAAACTCTTCTGGTAGTAACTCAAGCATGGGCTCAATTACAGCCGAAAGTTCCTCATCTAAGGAGCCAAATCGGACTCTGAGCAGATTCTCTATAGTAGCGCGGCGTTCAGCCCGGATTCCTTGCTGCATTCCTTGCTGCATTCCTTCCCGTAAGGTATCTTCGCGCCATTGCAGATAAGCTGGTGATAATTGCATGATTAACTCCTGCTCCTGTTGAGTTAAATTCTCCTTACTTTCTAAGTTGATACGCCAGACATATAGCAGTTCTAGAACGTTGCTGCGTAAGGGGTTTCCTTGAGGCAGTGAGATCAGTTCGTTGATTGCTTGCTCTTGAGTTGCGCCTCTTCCTAGAATTCTCAGCCATAGAGTTTCCGGTGTTAGCGGCAGTTGGTTAATTGCCACGATCCCGGTTTTGAAGGCTTCGGCTGTCAAGTACACGCCTTGAGGCCAATTGTTGGGATCTATTTTAGCTCCAAAACTGTCCACCAAGGCGGCGGAAGCGGAGGTGGTCAGAATCCACAAGTGCGGAAGTTCTGTTTCGGGTAGGGAGTCGTCTTCCCGTCGCGATCGCCTCTGCAATTGAGCTTGGAGGGAAAATAGCTTGAGGATGCAGTTGCGTATTTCTGTTTTGCTGGGTTGATTGCGGAAAGGTTCGAGCAGGCAAGGATTTAAGGTAAGTTGACCTAGTAATCCTAACCTTTGGCGATCGGCAGCGCGATCGGGGGCGGGGGCAAACCAGAGATCGATTTGACGCACTTCTCCGGGTACTTCGCGACTGATTTCTACGGTTCCGAATGGTGTGAGGAGCTCTTCTAAATATTGTTTGGCAAATTGGTCGTGAGGCTGTCGTGTCATTTCGGTTGGTTCTACCTCGGCTGCCCTGATTATTTCAACTAATAATTTTATAATGAAATTATCCCGGAACTTTTATAGAGAGAAACGCATGGCTCCGAATCCCAACATTATGCAAGCCGTCGAGCAACTGGGCTACCGCGTTACCGTTGGCGACGTAGCGGCCAAAGCTGGATTAGATGTCAATTTCGCTCGAAGAGAACTATTAGCCCTCGCTTCGGATGCTGGCGGCAATTTACAAGTTGCAGAATCAGGGGAAATTGCTTACTCTTTTCCCCAAAATTTTCGCGATATTTTACGCAACAAATTTTTTCAGTTACAGGTACAGGAATGGTGGCAAAAAGTTTGGCGGATTTTATTTTATTTAATTCGCATTTCTTTTGGTTTATTATTGCTGGCTTCCATTATTCTAATTTTTGTTTCTATTACCATCATCCTCACTGCCCTCAACTCCAGTGATAACAATAATTCTGGTGGCAGAGAAGGCGGCGGATTTGGAGCTATGCCTTATTTTTGGTCTAATGATTGGTTGTGGTTCTTTTACTGGAACTCAGACCCTTATTATCGCCGGACACGCCAAGCTGCGGGAGAAGAAAACCAGATGAATTTTCTGGAATCTGTTTTCTCTTTTATCTTTGGAGATGGCAATCCTAATTATAACTTAGATGAGCATCGCTGGCAGGCGATCGCAACTGTGATTCGCAACAACCAAGGGGCAATTGCTGCTGAACAAATTGCACCTTATCTTGACGAATTTGGTAAAGGATATGCTGTAGAATATGAAGAATATATGTTGCCTGCTTTGGCTCGATTTGACGGTCGCCCAGAGGTCAGTCCCGAAGGGGAAATAGTCTATCACTTCCCAGAATTACAAACTACAGCAGCTCAGAATCATCCTCAACCAGTGGCATCATATTTGCGAGAATTACTCTGGCGATTCAGTGAAGCTAGTTCTGGTCAAATTCTGCTGGCATCAGGGTTAGGAATAGCCAATTTAGGCGGTGCATTAATTTTGGGTCAGCTATTAGCTAGTAGCCCTATAGTTGCTAAGCTAGGTGGATTGATTATCTTTGTCCAAGCTATTTACCCAATTCTGCTAGTCTATGGCGCGGCTTTTTTAACAATACCTTTAATTCGCTACTTCTGGATTAAATGGCGAAATAGCCAAATAGAAGCTCGAAATCAAGAGCGGCAACAACGGGCGGCTATTTTAAATAAACCCAATCCTACTTTAAAGCAGAAGCTTAATTATGCTCGTCAGTTTGCAGCCGAAAATGTGATTTCTGGTCAGAATTTGGCTTACACAACTGAGACTGATTTGATCGAACAGGAGTCAGAGCAATCAGCCAAATTAGATGCAGAATGGCAGCGGCGGCTAAATCAATCAGATAGTTAACTGTTAACGGTTAACTGTTAACAGTTAACTGTTAACCGTTAATGTGTGGATATAGCCTGCGATCGCGTTGTGAAACCAGAGACTTATCGCAAATGAGGGGGAACGTCTTAAACTTTGTGGGATTGCAGCAACAATTGTCTGTCTAGGCTTGAGTTTATTAAGCATATAATTTTTTTGTATGCTACAATTTGACATCAGTACAAAAGTACCCACCCACTAAACGACATACGGTGAAATAGTCCGGCGGTTAGATTAGAGAAATATAAGGTTTAAAATCGATGTCTTTTCCAACGACAATCAAGTACGCAATTCCAGAACTTTTTGGGGCAAAGGAACAAAGTTTTGTACTGCATAGTGGACTGACTATTTTCGTTGGTCCTAATGGGGCTGGAAAAACTCAAGTTATGCGCTACTTGAAAGAAAAGAGTCTTGAAGCCCATTCTTCAACACGAAAAGTAAGGTATCTCTCAGCAGGGCGTATTGCTCCTCTTGAATCCTTCATATCTAATTTTGATGGACAACGAGGTAAGCCTCAGTATGACTCTGCTGCGTTAGGTGGGAAGAATTATAGTCAATATCGACATCAAGCGGAAACTGCTTACGGAGATTTTCACACATTAAGTCTTAAACCAGAACTTCAAATTAAAGTGGCTGCTAGACTCCAAGCTCTTTTTAAGCGAGATATGTACATAGAGTGGGATGAAGGGAAGCTCAAAGTAAAATTTAAAAGACTTGATTGGGCTGGTAAGTCCTACTCGTTTGCCCGCGAAGCAAGTGGGTTACTGAATATTGTTGTGATACTTGCTGCTCTATATGATGATGAAGTAAGCATACTGCTATTGGATGAGCCAGAAATCTCGCTTCACCCTCAATATCAATCATTTCTTCTTAGGGAAATTCAAGCTGTTGCAGGAGACCCAACAGATTCTAAGAAGAAAATTGTGATTATGGCAACTCACTCTCCTACTATGCTACCCATTCAAAAGGTAGAAGATCTAACAAGAATTGTTTTTTTCTCAAATGCTGAAACTTCTCCCTCTCAAGTGCCAGATGATGCTGGAGAACTAAAAAACAAAAATCTTAAAGCTCTCATATCTCGTTTAGGAGCAAGTCATAAAGAGGCATTTTTTAGTGAGTATCCTCTGCTGGTTGAAGGACCCAGTGATTCAATTATTTGCAATGCGCTTGACCAATGTTTGAATCTCTACTTGGGAGTCGGAGGCACCCAAATTGTTCCTGTAACAGGGAAAGATAATATGCCTGTTACAGCAAAGTTAATGCGTTTGATGGGTAAAAAACCTATTATTCTTGCTGACTTGGATGGATTAACGGATGGAAACGATTTAGTAGCTATTTTCTTCAATGATCATAGCGCAGAAAAACTTGTTCAAGAAAAAGGGCATACGGATCTTAGCACATTTATAGGCAAGGTAAATACGGATTTCTGCTCAGCAATTAAAAACCATTGGGATGATCTTCAATTAGAGGCTGAAAAACATACTTACTGGAGCAAAAAAGATCCAGAAAAAAACGAAGAAATTTCTCGAAAACGTTCTGGTATGGCTGTGCTACTATCTTCTACTAAAAGTCAAAGAGCAGCTTGGAATTATGCAGACTGGGAAAAATTGTATACAAGACTTAACTCATTACTTGAGTCTCTTGAAAAGGCAGGATGTTTCTTTCTTCGTAAAGGAACTATTGAGAATTACTACCAATGTTCAAATAGAGATCCTTCCAGCGATAAACCGAGAATAGCTGCACAAGAGGCAGAAGAATTTGCCAATAAAGAAAGAAGCTTTTTTGAAGAACATTATGCAGATGTGGTTAAAGCTTTAAACTATGCTGCCCAAGCACCGACAATTGATGAAGCAACCAAAGTCTCTGAACTTCTGCTTGCAGTTGCTGCTCCACTTTTGAGTCAGTTGAAACAGGATACAAATCAAGCTCAATTGGAAGCAATCGCAGAAGGAATCTTGCGAGAGAGAGCTACACTTTTCCAGATAGAAAAAACTTCCACAGTAAATGAGTTATCACTTAAGTTTGATCTCAAACCTAAAACTCTTAATGTTTCTGGCTTTCCAATTACCTTGAATAAAGGTCAAGATCCTATCAAGGATGTTGAAGCTCAAATCAAAGGTAAACATGATCACGATATAGCTGTTACAGGAGATTATTAAGTTCACAATAACTGTTACCAAATTTAACTATCTTTCACCTTACTAGAAGGTTTCGCCCTGCTAGCTTTCTTCACAACTTTAGGTCGCTTAAAAATCAAATAATTATGGTCATATTTTGGATCGTGATGTAGATCGACGAGTTCCCAACCCTCGTCTCCCAATTGATTTACGAATAGATGTAGCGAACCTTCTTTCCAATCTCGCAACTCTTGACCATTGACATACAAGTTAATCAACCTATCCCCAAACGGATAAGGGCTTGCTTCCAGAAATAGATACTCCCACTTTTGCATGGTATCCTTAATTAGTTAACAGTTAACCATTAACAGTTAACCGTTAACTGTTAACTGTTACTGCACTTGAATTTTAGCTAGAGTAGCACCTTGGTAATAGTGCAGCAAAATTTGCTGGTAATTATATCCCTTTTGAGCCATATTGTGAGCCCCCCATTGACTCATTCCGACTGCGTGGCCGAAACCTTTGCCCTTGACTTGAAAAGCAGTTGGCGGCTGTTCGGAATTGGTCGTGGCTGCTACAGTGCCATACTGGGGAGTGACTGTAAAACGGGTACTTCTTAATCCCAATGCTTCCCGTAATGTTGCGCCGCTGACTACTTTTGACCCCTTATCCCCCACTACTTTCATCGTAATCACGCTGCCAAAAGCAGTGGTTCGCTGGGGCGTGATGGAGACTATATTGCCAACTCCAGAAATCTTGCCACTCAATTCCGAACGAGAAAAGGTTTTCGTCCACTCGTAAACGGGTGCTCCTTGGTCAAAGTCGGGAACTCCCCGCAGGTAAGGCAATGGTTGCGTCCAAACGTCTTCGACGTTTTCGGTGTGACCGCCAGAGGAGGAGTGGAATACAGCTAAAATAATTTGGCCGCCGTAGGTCAAAACTTGACCAGCAGTGGCATCAACTGCGGCATAAGTACCGGAAGATTCAGTTTCTAAACCTTTGTAAACTTGCGATATTTGGGTATCTTCTAAGTCGTAAATGTCAGTTTGGCTTTCTGAGCGCTTATTGAGAGCGTAGGAACGCGCGGCAACGGCTTGGGCTTTCAAGGCCTCTTGCGGCCAATTGCCGCTCATTTCCGCACCCAGGACGCTGTAGAGATACTGTTCGAGCTCGACGTAGTTAACGGCAGTCAAGCCTCCCTTTTGAGGGATGAGTAGAGTTTTACCGCGATACCAGCGATCGCCTATCCAAACATAGCCGTTCCCCGTCGGTTCGATCCACATTTGACCCGCTGCCCATCGAGACAGCGCGACTTTACCAGACTGAGGTTGAGCCGCAAACCCGTTCATAGCTGGTAATTCTCCCAAGGTTTTACCGCTAGCATCACGGACTAGAGCTTTGGTGGAACTGCCAATTTTCACTTGACTCGCCGCCTCGGAAACGGCGACTCGCAAGATTAGCGATGCTTGTGCTGGGGCTACCATTACCAGCCACAACAGCAGCGATATCCACCAGTGGCGTTTTCCTACTGCCAAAACGAAGGGAGTCAAGAAGAGTCCAGATTTCATGTTGCAAGGAAGAAGCACGAAGGAACAATCGGGAAAGAAGTTAGTAGAATTGAGGCAAGGGTACTAACTGCACTCTGGATATATTTAACATATTTTGTGTAATTTGATTGAGGAAATTTGAGCTTTGCAGATTACTTTTCTTGGAACTAGCTCTGGCGTACCGACGCGATCGCGCAATGTTTCTAGTATCGCTCTCCGCCTGCCCCAGCGGGCGGAACTTTGGCTATTTGACTGTGGCGAAGGAACTCAGCACCAGTTTCTCCGTTCTGAGCTCAAGGTTAGCCAACTTAGTCGAATTTTTATCACTCACCTGCACGGCGACCACATTTTCGGCTTAATGGGTTTATTGGCAAGCTGTGGTTTAGCTGGCAATGTTAAACGCATTGACCTTTATGGCCCGTCGGGATTAGAGGAATATTTACAAGCTTGCGTGCGCTATTCTCAAACTCATTTTTCTTACCCGATGAAGGTTCACAAAAATCAGCTAGGAGTGATTTTTGAAGATGAGGAATATATTGTTAGTTGCGGCTATTTGAAGCACCGGGTAACAGCTTTTGGCTACCGCGTGACGGAAAAAGATCGGCAGGGACATTTTGATGTAGAGAAGGCGAAAGCATTAGGAATTCCCTTCGGCCCCTTGTACGGTGAATTAAAAAATGGCAAGATAATTACTTTGCCAGATGGGAGAACTTTTAACGGCGCTGATTTCTGCGGCCCGGCGCAAAAAGGTCGGACGTTTGTGTATTGTACTGATACGGTTTATTGCGATGAAGCCGTAGAATTAGCAAGAGATGCTGATGTTTTAGTTCACGAAGCTACTTTTTCCCATCAAGATTCACAAATGGCTTTTGATAGGTTGCATTCAACTTCGACGATGGCAGCTCAAGTTGCTTTAGGGGCGGGCGTAAAACAGTTAATTATGACTCATTTTAGTCCGCGTTATGCTCCGGGAAATTCGATCGTTTTAGATGATTTGTTGCAAGAAGCACGGGCAATTTTTCCCAAGACAAAGATGGCTCATGATTTTTTGACTTATGAGATCCCGCGTCGTCAAGATGCTGACTTAAATAAAGCACTATCGTCATCATCCGCCGGGATAAAGTCCCCTGGCTGATAGCTTTTGCGATCGATATTCTTAATCTACTTTCTCATTAATTATTGTCGGTTCCTAGATTTTCGAGTTTTGGCGATCGCGCAGTAGCTGAGCTAGCGATCGCTAGTACGGTTGTAGGCTACATATAGCTTACTTGCGTAGGTCTTGACTACCAAACTACAGCGCGATCGCTCGGACTTGATATAACTTTTTGATAATCGGGTGGCGATCGGATCGAGTCCAGCTAGTTTAGCTTAACAGACGGGAATCCCTACACTATAACGATCGAAGGTTAGTGTGGGATGAAAGGCGTGTGAGATGAGGATTCCATCTGTTCACAATCTCAAAGCATAGCTTTGAGAAGTGGGCAGATGGATGACGAGACGAACAAACTTCTTATTTGATGGGGTTATTTTGTGCTAAATTAACACCAATTGATGCGTATCGACTGCGATCTAATGAAAGCGACATATCAGTACCAATTCTATCCCGACACCAATCAAAAGTTAACCCTGAACCAATGGCTCAGAATTTGCCGTTACTGGTATAATCGCCAGTTGGGAGATCGCTTTGATTGGTGGGAAAGAAATCGTACTGCCATAAACGCTTGTCCATTGATAGCCAGCATTTCTGCTCCCAAAGAAAAGCCTAACTACTATTCACAAAAACAACAACTTCCCATTCTCAAAAAAGATTTATTGATAGTCTTTCATAGTGGCGAATTGTTGGATTTTAAGCAAGTAGATTCCACCGTACTGCAAGATGTCTCTAAACGAGTAGACAAAGCATTTGAACGGTTTATCGTAGGTGACAGTAAGGGCGGAAAGTCGGGTAGACCTCGATTTAAAACCGAGGCTGACTACCGAACTATGACTTTTTCCACTGCCAATGATGATTGGATTAAACTGATTCGCAAGAATTGGATTTATATTCGATTGCCAAAACTAGGGGTTGTAAAAGTTCGGATGCACCGCCCAGTTCCAAATGGGTTTGCCGTCAAGCAAATTAGCGTCACCAGAAAAGCTGATGGCTGGTTTATTCAGTTAATTCTTGAAGACCTCTCCATACCTGAATTTACACCGGATCGAGTTATTCCAACTTGGGATAATTCAATCGGTTTAGATGCAGTGTTGCACAAAGATGTCTACCTTGCCACATCTGAAGGAGAGAAATTACCATCATTAAAGCCACTCCGAAAAAATCAATCTAAATTAGACCGGATTTCAACCAAACGGAATAAACGGAAACGAGGTTCTAAGTCAAGACGGAAATTGGCGAAAAAAGAGGCGAGGCAACACCAAAAGATTGCTCGTTCTCGCAAAGACTTTCATTACAAAACTGCTCATAAATTGGTGAGGTCGGGAGCAAGGTTCTTTTTCCATGAAGACTTAAATCTCAAAGGTTTGACTAAGCGCAATAAGGTCAAACAAGATGAAGACGGGAAATATTTACCCAACGGTCAATCAGCTAAGTCAGGACTAAATAAGTCTTGGCAAGATGCTGCCTTTGGGCAATTTTTTACGACGCTGAACTACATAGTAGAAAAAACTGGGGCAGTCGTCATTTCACAAAAACCTGCTTATACTTCAATGGTACTCAGTTATCGGAATGAAATTATTTTTACCGATTGTAGTATCCGAGACTATTGGGACGAGCAAAACTCTTTGATGGTCGATCGCGATATTAATGCCGCGATTAACCTAAAAAGACTGGGGTTGGGCATTTTCCCCAGTATAAAACGCCGTAGTGGGAATCTTTCTGTAGTTGGTTCTATGGATGATAGTACCACGAAGGAAATTTTGCATACCCTTCATCGGGCTGCTAAGAAGCCGACATTATACCTGTACTCAGGTTGATGTGGGAGTATGTCACAATGGTCTACATTCGCTCATTTTTAAAACCTTGCCTTCTGTCACGAGCCAGCATCTCTAACACGGCTAACTAAGCAACTTCATCAACAGCCATTATGACTGATAGCATCCAGCATCTGATTGAGCCACACATTCAAGATTTGGGCGGCTTTCAAGCTCGTCGCCTCCTTCCCTCAGACGTTCTCACTCTGGTAGGCCCCTTCATCTTTTTTGACCATCTCGGCCCTGCGGTATTTCCACCAGGTAAGGGTGTGGATGTCAGACCCCATCCCCACATCAATTTAGCAACCGTCACCTACCTATTTGAAGGCGTTGTGCTGCATCGCGATAGTGTCGGTAGCATTCAAGAAATCCGTCCCGGTGCAGTAAACTGGATGACAGCAGGACGAGGCATTGTCCACTCAGAACGCACGCCAGACGATGAACGCAGTCAAGGAACTATTGTGCATGGTATTCAAACCTGGGTGGCGCTTCCTGATGAGTACGAAGAAACTGAACCCTGGTTTCGGCATCATCCGGCAACCGATCTGCCTGCTTGGGAAGAAAAAGGAGTTTCATTCACTCTGATTGCGGGCGATGCTTACGATCGCAGTTCCCCAGTGCAAATATTTTCACCGATGATTTACCTGGATGTGCAACTAGCTGCGGGAACGCAATTTACCTTACCAGGCAATTACAGCGAACAGGCGGTTTACAGCGTCACAGAGGGACTTGCGATCGACGGGATGCCTCTGGAACAACATCGCTTAGCGGTTCTAACTCCAGGCACATCGGTAAACGTTTCTGCCTCTGCCAATGCTCGTTGTGTTGTGGTTGGGGGTGAACCTGTGGGTGAGCGGTATAAGTGGTGGAATTTTGTTTCAAGTCGGCGCGATCGTATTGAGGAAGCTAAGCAGGATTGGAAAGAAGGGAGATTCGATCGAGTTCCTCAAGAGACAGAATTTATTCCATTGCCAGAAGAGCCGCAACCTAAAGCAGAACAGCCGTTGTAGGAATGGGCCGAGCAATCTAATCGAGAAAGAACTAATTGAATCTAAAGTTTTGAGGCAAGATTCAGTATTTCATAAGCGATCGTTCCTCTACCAAGATACATTATGAACAATGTAGAAAATATTAATTTTTGAGACAATCACCATACCCTCCACCCCCCGGAGTCGCGATCGCAAACACATCTCCAGGCCGCATTTCTACTGTCGCCGTCCCCCCTAATTCTTCCAAAGTTCCATCACTTCTTTCAACGTAATTTTTCCCCAGAATACCATCTTCCCCACCTTGCAAACCATAAGGAGAAATTACCCGCCTTCCTGATAAAATACCCGCCGTCATCCCTTCCCGAAAACGAATCCGCCGCACTACCCCATTCCCCCCAGAATGATATCCACTTCCCCCACTATTGGCGCGAATTTCAAAACTTTCTAGCAACACCGGAAACCGCCATTCTAATACCTCCGGATCGGTTAAACGAGAATTTGTCATGTGAGTTTGTACCGCATCCGTACCGTTAAAATCAGCACCAGCACCGGCACCACCGCAGATAGTTTCATAATATTGATAACGGTCATTTCCAAAGGTAAAATTATTCATGGTTCCTTGAGAAGCGGCCATAATTCCCAACGCACAATACAAAGCATCAGTAATATTCTGTGAAGTCTCCACATTTCCCGCAACCACAGCAGCAGGATAACGCGGATTCAACATACATCCTTCAGGAATGATGATTTCTAAGGGTTTCAAACATCCAGCATTTAAGGGAATGTCATCATTTACCAAAGTGCGAAAAACATACAAAACGGCAGCTTTACAAACGGCTGCGGGAGCATTAAAATTACTGTTTTGCTGAGGTGAAGTGCCTGTAAAATCAATCTTGGCACTGCGACTAGATTTATCAATAGTAATTGCGACCTTAATTAATCCACCAGCATCCATTGGGTAAGTAAATTCGCCATCTTTTAAAATGTCAATTACCCGGCGCACTGACTCTTCAGCATTGTCTTGCACATAACCCATATAAGCTTGTACCGTTGCCAACCCATAATGCTTTACCATCTTAATAAGTTCTTGCAATCCGCGCTCATTGGCGGCAATTTGTGCCTGCAAGTCTGCTAGATTTTGAGTGGAGTTGCGAACTGGGTAATTGCCAGATGTTAAAATTTCTAGTAACTCTTTTTCTCGAAAAATACCTTTGTTAACTAGCTTAAAGTTATCGATCAATATGCCTTCTTCTTCAACAGATTTACTGTTGGGAGGCATAGAACCGGGAGTCATACCGCCGATATCGGCATGATGTCCTCTTGATGCTACATAAAATATAGCTTTGGCAACGGATTTGATGGATGTTTGATCGATGGAATTGGTGATTTTTTTGGTGGTAAAAACAGGAGTAATTACAGTAATATCAGGTAAGTGCGTACCACCGTTGTAGGGATTATTAGAAATATAAACGTCGCCGGGTTCGATTTGATTACCTTTAGCATTAATTAAAGCTTCCACGCTTTCACTCATTGAACCTAAATGCACGGGAATATGAGGTGCATTGGCAACTAATTGGCCATTTCGATCGAAGATGGCGCAGGAAAAATCAAGCCTTTCTTTGATATTAACTGAAGAGCTAGTATTCTGCAAGGTGATGCCCATTTGTTCGGCAATTGCCCGAAACAAATTATTAAAAATTTCCAACCTCACGGGATCTTTAGCTGTGCTACAATCGCTGTCAGATAGCTTAATATTAGCGGATTGCCGTTTTAAAATCAAATAATTGCGCTCTGTCAATTCCCCCTGCCAACCTAGTTCGATAACATTCGTACCTGTTGCCTCAATAATAATCGCAGGGCCGAAAATACAACCGCCAGACTGTAAATATTCCCGCTGATAAACTGGTGTCTCATACCATCGATCGCCTGCATACATCCGTACAGTAGAAATCGGCGATAAATCGGTTTTAAAAGAAATAGAAACTTCCGGTTCCTCTAAAATTTTCATCTTCTCCACCACTTCCACCGAAATCGCTTCGACAATTAAGGCTTTTTCTGCTATAAGAAAACCATAGCGCTGTTGGTGCGCTGCTTCAAATTCCGACTTCATCGCAGAGATACGATCGGCGAAATTAACAAGCAATACGGAATCACTTCCCTGATACTTTAAATGCAGCTTGCGAATCACCTCTATCTCTGCACCTTTGCAGTTTAGTTCCTGTTTTCCCTCTGCTTCTAACTCGGCAAATACTGAATGTAATTCTGTTAATAATTCACTATTTAACTTGGCTTCAACTGCCTTTTCCCGCATCACTCGTACATCCGCCAAACCCATCCCATAAGCGGATAAAACGCCCGCATAAGGATGGATAAATACCTGTTTCATCCCCAAAGCATCAGCGATCGCGCAAGCGTGTTGACCGCCAGCACCTCCAAAACAGCACAAAGTATACTCACTTACGTCATAACCGCGCTGAAGTGAGATTTTCTCGATCGCGTTCGCCATTTTTTCAACTGCGATCGCCAAAAAACCCGCCGCCACCTGTTCCGCTGTTCGGCCATCTGCGTAGGCGTAGCCAGCCGTAGACATCGCGATCGCCAATTCCTCAAATTTCCGCCTTACAACCTCTACATCCAGCGGTAAATCCCCCTGCGGGCCAAACACTTTCGGGAAAAATTCGGGGTGAATTTTGCCCAGCATGACATTGCAATCAGTCACCGTCAGCGGGCCGCCTCTGCGATAACAGGCGGGGCCTGGATTCGCGCCTGCGGACTCTGGCCCAACCCGGTAGCGGGAACCGTCAAAAAATGCGATCGAACCGCCACCGGCCGCGACGGTGTGAATGGCCATCATGGGCGATCGCAACCTTACCCCAGCAATTTCTGTTTCAAATTCCCGTTCGTATTCACCATTGTAATGCGCCACATCCGTCGATGTACCGCCCATATCAAAGCTAATAATTTTATCAAATCCTGCCATTAAACTTGTTTCTACTGCGCCAACAATTCCCCCTGCTGGGCCAGATAGAATGCTATTTTTGCCTTGGAATTTTTCAGCATCTACTAACCCCCCGTTGGACTGCATAAACATTAAATTAGGATGACTTTCGTCTCCCTGCGTTATTGATAATTGACTCGTGAATCGCTCTACATATCGCCGTAAAATCGGAGATAAATAGGCATCGACAACGGTAGTATCTCCCCGCGAGACAAGTTTCATTAATGGGCTAACTTCGTGAGATACTGAAATCTGGGTAAAACCAATTTCTCTGGCTATTTTGGCAACTTGTTTCTCATGGTCGGGGTAACGATAGCTGTGCATCAATACAATGGCACAACTGCGGATTCCTTGATTATACGCTTGTTGTAAAGAGGCAATAAATTCTGTTTTAACAGGTGTTAATTCTTCTCCGTCGGCGCTGTAGCGTTCTTCTACTTCCACCACTTTTTCATATAGCATTTCTGGTAAAATAATCTGAAGTGCAAAGATATTAGGGCGATTTTGATAGCCAATTCTCAAAGCATCCCGAAAACCTTTAGTAATAATCAATAAAGTGCGATCGCCTTTTCTTTCTAATAAGGCATTTGTGGCGACAGTCGTACCCATTTTTATGACTTCTATTTGTGCCGATGGGATGGGTTCGCGATCGGGAATTCCTAATATATCTCGGATTCCCTGACAAGGTGCATCCGTGTAGCGATCGGGATTTTCTGAGAGTAATTTATGAATCGCTAATTTACCATCGGGGCGTTTAGCAACGATATCAGTAAATGTGCCGCCGCGATCGATCCAAAATTGCCACTTTTTGTCAGAATTATTAGCCATGATTTCACCTATAATTACCGTAACGCTGCCCTCTGGGTGGTTGCTTTACCGCCCAGAGGACGGCGTTATAAAGTTCTTAACCCACTCTCGAAATAACCTGCGAATTGCCCTTCTGCTTTCTGCGATATTTTGTTGCACAAAACCCGGTATTTCCTTTACAGGAAAGTTGGGAAATGCCAAACTAAACTCCGATTCAATATACTCTCCAGATTGCAGGTGATAAACTTGTAAAACTCCATTCTCGTAACGCCAAATTTCAGGTACTCCTAAACGGGCATAAATTGGCTGTCTATTTAATGATTTGCTGGTATAATCAATTTCTAATACCAAATCTGGCGGTGGATCTTGATTTAAGTCAATATCTAGTCTTCCACGCACCATAATTTCATTCTGGATGTAGAAGCAATTATCGGGTTCCGCACCCACCAATCTATCTTGTCGTTTCCAAGTTGCCGATCCAAAACTTGCATAGTCAATTTCTAGTTCATCTGCTAATTCTTTGATTAAATCCCCGATAATTTCTTTATAACCTTCATGTTCCGGTAATGGCATAATAATTTCCAGCGTACCTCTATCATAAGCAATTCGAGATGAGCGAGTCTCCCCCATTTCAATTAGTATATTCTCAAACTCATCCCAACTAACGTTATGAAGTAAAATTTTTCCTTCAATGGGAATTGTGACAGTCATAACTAAACTTCCTTACAGATAAATTGACAATCCATTCCACTACTTAAATTTGTACGTAACGCCGCCCTC
>NZ_JAQMUA010000341.1:0-14974 GCF_028330895.1 Kamptonema animale CS-326
GACACCCAATATAAAAGTTTTTAATTGGGTACATACTGCCCTTAATTAGCCGTTAACAGTTAACAGTTAACAGTTAACCACTAACAATTTTAACCGCTGAAGAATTCAAATTGTATTCTGAATCTTCTTGCAACGACCAAGCTTGACCATCGAGAGCCATTTGCTCAATTAAACTCGCTAGGCGCAGAGCTTTAAGAGCCTGTTCTCCCCCGACAGAGGGCTGATTGCCACCACGCACGCAGTTGACAAAATGCTCCAATTCTGCATGAAGTGGTTCAATATTGCTGGTGTAAACCTTCTCAATTAACCCATCCTGACGGTAAAGCACCTGACCATAATCAGTCACATAATTAGCCGTCGTTTGTCGGTGAATCAAGATTTCATTATTGAGAAAATCAGCCTCCGTCAGAGAATTTTTGCAGTGAGCTACAATCGAACGCAACTTGCGGTGCGTCACCTTGCTTGCAGTCAGGGTAGCCACAATCCCGTTCGCAAAGTTCAAAGTAGCTGTTACGTAATCTAAATAGCCGGAGTCAGAAGCACGGCTACCGCTAGCAGTGAGATTAGCCACTGGTGCGGCCGCCAATTCCAGTAACAAGTCAATGTCATGGATCATGAGATCCAAAACCACCGATACATCGTTGGCCCGCTGAGAATACGGACTCATACGATGAGCTTCTAAAGCCAGTAGCTCTTCAGTTTTCAGCACTTTGCCGAGTTCCTGAAAGGCTGGATTAAAGCGTTCGATGTGGCCAACTTGCAAAATACTGTGCGACTGTGCAGCAGCATTTACCAGAGATTCAGCCTCCGAGATACTCGCAGCTATCGGTTTTTCAATTAATACGTGAATTCCCGCTTGGAGACAAGTCATCCCCACAGCGTGGTGCAAGCGAGTAGGGACAGCGACGCAAACTGCATCTACGTGGTTTAGCAAATCCCGATAGTCCTCAAAAAAGCGAACTCGGTACTTGCTAGCTACATCTATCCCTCGCTCCACATTAATATCTGAAACACCCACGAGTTCGACATCTTTTAACAAGCTCAAAACTCGTGTGTGGTGTTGGCCCATATTGCCAACCCCAATTACCCCAATGCGAAGGGGTTCGGGTTGACCTCGCTGGGCAAAAACGTTGTATCCCACTGACATCCTATCTAGCACTCCTGGATTCTCCTCCACCACAGGAATCAAGCTGATTGGCATCCCTCAGCCACTCAAAGCCATCCAGATACTACCACAGTCACTCTATATGTGAAGAATTTCTAAGCTGAGTACCATTTCCAAATTGCGGACGGGTAATTTTACTTTCTCCCAATTTAAACGGAATTCAGCAATTCCCCCTATCTCTAGAGACAGACTTGAGTGGCCCAGAGCGAGAGAGGGAGGTGGGGAAAGCAGACAAGAGCGAGAAATGGCGGAATTTCGGACTTTTTGAGCTCAAAACTCAAAACTCCCCATCCCCCTCCTTGCATAGTCGGTCAGGGTAGTATTATAGAAAGCTGGTATCAAGCAATCTAAGTTTGACTTGTGAGTGTAGGCTGTGGGTGAGGGTGAAAAAATTGCTGAAATCGATGAAAGGCTTTGTCCAAAAGGCCGGGAGAGCTGGCATTAGGTTTCCCGGTTCCTCCCCGTTAGGAACAAAACTTAATTTGCTGCTGACTTTGGTGCGGCGAGATTTGGAGGCTCAATACAAAGGGTCGATTCTGGGTAACTTGTGGCCTCTGCTAAATCAGTTATCGCAACTGCTAATTTATACCTATGTTTTTTCAATTGTTCTGAAGGTGAAACTGAACCTGCAAGGATTCCCGGCTAATAGCAATATTACTTTCGGGGTTTGGCTGTTCGCAGGTTTGCTACCTTGGACTGCTTTCACCAGCGGTTTGACAAAAGCTGCTGTATCAGTGATGGGACAGCCTAATCTAGTGAAAAAAGTTGTGTTTCCCTTGGGATTATTGCCACTGGTGCCGATTTTGTCGGCGTTTATTGAGAGTTCTTTGGGTTTGATTGCGTTGATTACGATTGTAGCGGTGTCGTCTCAGAAGCTAGACGCGACTTTGTGGTTGCTGCCGCTGATTTGGCTACCGCAGTTGTTGCTGACGGCGGGTTTGGGGTATTTGGCTGCGGGATTAACGGTGTTTTTGCGCGATATTCCCCAGAGCTTAGGTGTTATCCTGAATCTTTGGTTCTATTTAACCCCTATTGTTTATCCTGCGACTGTGATTCCTGAACAGTGGCGAGTTTGGATATTGTGGCTAAATCCTTTGGCTGCGATCGCAGAAGTTTATCGCGATATCATACTTTTGGGTGAAGTGAAGCACTGGGCCGAGTGGGGAGGAGCCTCCGCAATCTCCCTAGCTGTATTTTACGGAGGCATTTTGGTGTATCGGCGATTGCGTCCTGCCTTTGCTGATGTATTGTAGGGGTGTTTTGAGTGAGTGAGTGTTGATCTCGGCATGACGGAAACTGTAATTTCACTAAAAAATGTGTCCAAATGTTTTAAGCGGTACAAACATCCAGTAGACCGCTTAAAAGAAATGATTTTTCCTGGGACGAAGCTAGCTGACGAATTTTGGGCTTTGCGAGACATTAATATCCAAATTCCCAAGGGGCAAACTTTAGGTATTGTTGGGCGTAATGGTTCTGGGAAAAGTACGCTATTACAAATTATTGTCGGTACGCTCACGCCAACTACAGGGGAAGTAGAAGTCAAAGGGAGAATTTCAGCTTTGTTAGAGTTGGGAAGTGGGTTTAATCCTGAATTTACTGGACGACAAAATGTATTTTTCAATGCTCAATTACTTGGTTTTAATCAAAAAGAAACTGAAAATAAATTCGATCAAATAGCGGCTTTTGCTGATATCGGCGATTTTATCGATCAGCCAGTCAAAACTTACTCTAGTGGGATGTTTGTTAGGTTAGCTTTTGCTGTTGCCACTAGCGTAGATCCCGACATCCTCGTAGTTGATGAAGCTCTTTCTGTGGGTGATGAAGCTTTTCAGCGTAAATGTTTTGCTCGCCTCCAAATCATTCAAGAAAGAGGAGGTACTATTCTTTTTGTCTCTCATGCAGCTTCTTCTGTTACTCAACTTTGCAAGTCGGCAATTTTAATGGATCATGGGGAATTGCTACTGACTCATACTCCGAAGTTAGTGATTTCTAAATATCAGAAAATGATTTATGCAGAGCCAGATAAAGCTGAAGAATTGAAAGCTGAAATCCGGGAATTGAATAAATTAGTTAAGCAAGAAGCAGAAAATCATCATCACTCTAGTTTAGAGACAAAAAATGGAGAAATTAAGCAAGAGACAGTAACTCCCAGACCTATAGAATACTATGAATATTACGATCCGGGAATGATCCCGGCTGAGACGGTAAGGTATCCCTCTCGTGGTGCAGAAATCATCAATCCTTGCATCACTACACTGAAGGGGAAAGTAATTAATCACTTGATTGGTCGTCAAGAGTATATTTATACTTACTCCGTGATTTTCTTTAAATCCACTTCCAAAGTCCGCTTTGGAATGTTGATTAAAACAATTAGCGGTTTTGAGTTGGCTGGTTCCTCCTTAAATGCTGCATCTCAATCAGTGCAATATGTTGAAGCAGGTACAACAATCACAGTAAATTTTCGCTTTAAATGCTTGTTAAATCCAGGAGTTTACTTCCTCAATGCCGGCGTGGTAGGAATGGTAGATGACGATCTGACTTATCTAGATCGCTGTGTTGATGTTGCTATGTTTAGAGTGCAGCCTTGTGCAGAGTCTCAGAGTAATGGGATTGTTGACTTAGTAATCGAGCCGTGCTTAACTGTTGTGAATACTGATTTCATTAATCAAGAACAGGAAAGCGAGGTTGTCTAATAATAGTATGCAAGTTACTGTCAAAATGAATATGGATTCGCCAGAAAGCTCCGCTGTCAAAGTATTTATTCAAAATCAAGCTAAGTTTCCCGAAGATTTCAAACCCAACATCTGCGAAGATGATGAAATGTATTTATATAGCCTGAGCAACTTAGATAACGACCGCGATCGGGCTGTTGTTCGTTACTATGCTATTGGTCGCCGGATTTTAGATTCAGTTAAACAAGTTGTTGAATGGCATTTCGATAAATTTGAGAATGTATCATCTTTCCTTGATTTTGCCTGCGGTTACGGTCGTTTTACTCGTTTTTTAATCCAAGAATTGCCCCCCGAACAGATTTGGGTTTCCGATATCTACGCCAATGCGGTTAAGTTCCAAGAAGAATATTTTGGTGTCAATGGTATTGTCTCAACTACAAATCCGGGAGATTATGCAGTTGAGCAGAAGTTTGATTGTATTTTGGCTTGTTCTTTCTTCAGCCATATGCCAGAAAAAACTTTTGTAAATTGGATGCAAAATTTATATGATTTACTATTGCCTCAAGGTCTAATTATGTTCAGCGTACTGGACATGGAACTTTTACCTGCTCATGTGGAAGTACCAGATTCAGGAATTGTTTTTAGTCCGTTGAGTGAAAGTCGATCTTTAGATAAAGAAGAATATGGAACTACCTATGTAACTGAGGAATATATCACTAAAATTATCGATCGGGTTAGCGATGGCAAAGCAGTTGTTCATCGCATCCCAAAAGGAATTAGTAGATATCAAGACTTGTATTTAGTAAGTAATGAAAAAGTCAAAGATTTTTCAAGTTTGAACTTTAAACATCACCCGGAAGGTTATCTGGAAGTTGCATATATAACTCGTAGTGGTACAATTAACCTAGAAGGTTGGGCCGCAGACTTTAATGATGAGGGTAGCATCGAAGAAGTGCAAGTGCTTGTCAATGGTCAGCTTGTACAAAGATGCAGACCATTTGATGAACGGGAAGATGTGGCTGAATATTTTAAAACTCAGAGAGCATTGTCTTCAGGTTGGTCTTGTTATTTAGGTAAAGACAAGGTTTCACCGCAGGATATAGTAACGATCAAAGCCATCAATAATTGCGGTCTGGAATGGATCGTAGAAAATTGTACTTTAGAATCGCTTCTGAAGCTGAAGGAATCGGCAGCTAAGACTCTCTCCACTGAAGCTAAACTGGAACAAACTCAAAGTCAGCTATTATTTACCCTGGAAAAACTGGAGCAAACTGAAACTGAGCTATCTGCGGCGATGCGACAATTAGAGCAAACACAAGCTCAGCTATTATCTACTCACCAAAAATTAGGGCAAACTGAAAATAAGCTAGCCTCAGTTGAGGTACAATTAGAGCAAACTCAGATTCAGCTAGCCTGTACTCAAGGAGAAAAAGAGCGATCGCAATCTAGAATTATGGCAATGGAGAGTAGTAAATTTTGGAAGTTGAGAGCGGAATGGTTTCGAGTTAAGCGGGCGATGGGGTTAGCTGGAGAAAATGAATGAGGAGGATAGCTTTAGGAATCCCTAAAGAGAATAGAATTTATGAATGTAACTGAGACTAAATCATCTGTTTTTATCATTGCCGGAATGCACCGCTCCGGTACATCTTTAACAGCTTCTCTCCTTCAGAAAGTAGGGGTAAATATTGGCGAGAATTTGGTGGGCCCGGCCTACGGTAATGTTAAGGGACATTTTGAGAATGTTGACTTTGTGGAGTTTCACAAGGCTGTTTTGCGCTCCCAAGGTATAGATGATTTGGGGTCTACTTTACAAACGGAGATTAAAGTTACAGAGGAATATGTAGAACAAGCTCAAAATATTATCCGCAAAAGTAAAGGTTATTCTCTCTGGGGATGGAAAGATCCGCGCACAACTCTTTTCTTGAATTTTTGGCTGAATTTACTGCCTGATGCCAATGTTATATTTGTTTATCGTTCTCCTTGGGAAGTTGTAGACTCTCTGTACCGCAGGGCCACCGATGATAGCTTGTTAAATAGCCCAGAAATTGCTGTTAAAATGTGGATTCACTATAACAGAAAAGTATTAGAATTTCATCAGCAATACCCGGAACGTTGCTTTTTAGCTCATGTTTATGCAATTGGCAATAAAGCTAATGATTTCGTAGAAACAATTAACAGCAAATTTCATGTTGATTTACCCGCACCGCCACCAGATAATTTTGAAAAATCTTTATTAGTGAATGAAATTTTACAAACTCACAGACCGAGTTTGATTAATAAATATTTCCCAGAGGCTTTAGAACTTTACAGTAAACTTGAAGAAAAAGCCTTAAATCTTGGTAGCGGAATCGCTGTAAGTGATGCTGAATTTATTAAGCAATCTTCCTCCCCGTCTTGGGTTTTTCAAGACTGGCTAGAAATTCGCCAACTGGAAAAACAAAAGAAAATTCTTAAATCTGAGCTTAAACAATGGCAAGAACAATTTAGTGAAGCTCAAGGAAAAGTAATAGAATTAGAAACTGAATTAGGTTCGACTCAGGTAAAACTGGCGGGTACTGAGGCGCAGTTTCAAGAAGCTTTAGCAAAAGTTTTAGGATTAGAAACTGAATTAGGTTCGACTCAGTTAAAACTGGCGGGTACAGAAGCACAATTTCAAGAAGCTTTAGCGAAGATTTTAGGATTAGAAACTGAATTAGGTTCGACTCAGGGAGTAGCTGAGGCAAAGGAAGCGCAATTACAAGAAATTGCCGCTCAATTTGCAGAACTAGAAACTGAGCTAGGTTCTACTAAAGTAGAATTTAAAGAAATTATGGCGCAAATAGACCGTTCGCGCTTAGAGGCTGAAGAATTTCGCGCCGAAATTGCTGCAATTAAATCTTCTAAGTTATGGAAAATTAAGGAAAAATGGTTGGGCTTAAAGCGTCGCGTGCGAGACTTATCGCCTCGATTTTTCTTAACTCTAGATGCACCTGCTAGCTGGAATATTGACGGTGGCAACCTAGAAATTGCTGGCTGGATATTTCATAATAGGATGAGCATTAAAGCAGTACGAGCTAGAATTGGAGAACAGAGTTTCGAGGGAGTTTATGGAATTGGCAGAGGCGATGTAGGTCAATCTTATCCTCATATTCCCAGCGCAGTAAAATCGGGTTTTAGTATCCAATTTCAACCACTTGCTGGCAGGCAAAGACTACTATTAGAAGCGCAAGATAGCCAAGGGAAATGGCATTTAGTTACATCTTATTCTCTCTCAGTTTCGACAATTCAAGCAGCTTTTGATGCACCAGTAGAGCAGCAGCAACGTCAAGGACAAATTTTGTTTGCAGGTTGGTGTTGTCATCCAGAGCAAAAAATTACTAATTTGACTTTGTACTGTGGAGATATTGCTATAGCTTGTGCTTATGGTTTGCGAAGAAAAGATGTGAACGAGGCTTTCCCTGATTGGGTTGGCAGTTATGAAAGTGGGTTTGAGGCGTTAGTTAATCTACCGCCGGGAGAATGGCCAATTGCTCTACAAGCTCAGCTAGAAAATGGAGAAATATTATCATTTCAATCGCCTAAAATATTGACTGTAGTGCGTTATAATGTCTGGCAGCGAGGGGCAGATAAATTACAGGAAGTCTCCCGATTTGCAGCGGCAATCAGCAAGCGAATGGGAGAGAGGAAACAGCGCCTGGGAAGAATTCTCCCTATGCCTTGGGAAATAGCAAAGGTGGCGCGTCAGGTAGTAACGATTTATCGACAACAAAAACAATTAAGTTCGTCAGGTGATTTACAATTGCCGGGTGGTTTCGTGGTACCCCAGCCAATAGATACTTATGATGCTTGGCTGGATGTAAATCAGTGGAGCGAACGCGCTCGTGAATATCTAATTTCTCGTTTAGAATTGTGTCAGGAGAAACTCCCAAAAATTTCTGTGGTGATGCCAGTTTATAATCCACCTATAGAATTTTTGGAGATGGCGATTACCAGCGTTACGAAACAAGTTTATCAGGATTGGGAACTCTGTATCGCTGATGATTGTAGCACAGATGCAACTGTTGCTGAAACCTTAAAGAAATGGGCACAAAAAGATAGCCGGATTCGCCTAGCATTTCGTACTAAAAACGGTAATATTAGCGCCGCTACAAATAGCGCTGCCGAACTTGCTACAGGCGATTTTATCTTATTTCTGGATAACGATGACGAGCTTACTCCTGACGCATTAGGGGAAGTTGCTTTATATCTAGCAGCACATCCAGAAACAGATTTTCTCTACTCAGACGATGACAAAATAGACACTGAAGGTCATCGATTTTGCCCGCAATTCAAACCTGACTGGTCACCCGAATTGCTACTTTCCTATATGTATCTCGGTCATTTGTGCGTCGTAAGAAGCCAAATATTTGAGAAAATTGGCGGCTTGCGTTTGGGCTTTGAAGGGTCACAAGATTATGATTTTGCATTGAGAGCTACAGAAGTTTCTCGTCACGTTGGACATCTGCCCTTAGTATTATATCACTGGCGAACAGCGCCAGGTTCTACAGCAATATCAGGAGCCGCTAAACCGGCTAGTTTTGGTGCAGGTCAAAAAGCAATTCAAGAAGCTTTAGAAAGGCGAAAAATTGCGGGTAGTGTATATCAGCCAGACTGGGCAAGTAAAGAAAATTTGGGCATATTCTCGCAGCATTTTCCTGATAATGGGCCTGTTGTGACGATTATTATCCCTACGAAAAATCAGTTAATGTTGCTGAAAGGTTGTCTGGATTCTCTCAAAAAGACAACTTATCAAAATTATCAAGTAGTCGTGATTGACAACGAAAGCGACGATCCGAAGACGCTCGAATATTTAAATCAAATTCATCATCAAGTTTTGCGGATTAAAAATGAAGGCGGGAAATTTAGTTTTGCTGCTATTAATAACCGTGCTGTAGAAAAACTTGAGAGTGAATATATCCTATTTTTGAATAACGATACTGAGGTAATTAATCCACGCTGGCTAAGTCAGATGGTGGGATATGCTCAGGTTTCTGGAGTGGGTGCAGTTGGTGCGAGACTTTTGTATCCTGATAGTAGGATTCAGCACGCTGGGATAATTCACGGATTGCATCATGGTTTGGCTGGTCATGCTTTTAAGTTAATGTCTAGCGACAATCGGGGTTATCTTTCCCTCGCAATGGTAACGCGAAATTACTCGGCCGTGACAGCAGCCTGTATGCTAACACCCCGCAATTTGTTCTTAGAATTAGGTGGTTTTGATGAGCAAAACTTTGCCGTTGCTTACAACGATGTTGACTATGGATATCGTTTGTTAGAACAGGGTTATCGCTCAGTTTACTGCCCTGATGCTGAACTTCTGCACCGCGAAGGTACTTCTAGGGGTTTTAACGATAACCCGCAGGAAGTTGCAGCCTATCGACGCAAGTATGCGCGGAAAGTAGATGATTTTTATAGCCCTCATTTATCTTTAGATGATGAGTATTTTCGCATTCACCCCCGCCGATTCTTTTTGAAGGAAGAAGGAAGAAGGAAGAAGGAAGAAGGAAGGAATGCACTCACATTTCGACCAAAATTGTTGATGTGCAGCAATTCTTTAGATTTCACTGGTGCGCCGCTACATCAATATGAAATAGCTGTGGAATTGTTTTCTAAAGGGATAGTTGAGCCTGTTATATTTTGCACTACAGATGGGCCGTTGCGGGAGGTTTACGAACAGCATGGTATGAAAGTAATTGTGCGCGATCACCCGCTGGAACATATCTATCAGCGCGATGCTTACGATCGCGCGATCCGAATTTTTACAAAAGAGGTTGATAGCTACAATGTTGATGTCATTTATGTCAATACTTTAGAAAACTTTTTCATGGTAGATGTTGCCCGCGAACTAGGTATTTCTTCGGTATGGAACGTCCATGAAAGCGACCCTTGGCAAAGTTATTTTGACAGATTCGGGCCGGAAATTGCTGCTAGAGCCCTTGAATGTTTTCGATTTCCTTATCAAGTAATTTTTGTGGCTGATGCGACGCGGGATAGATATTGGCAACTCAATAGCCACCACAATTTCCGAGTAATTCACAATGGGTTAGATTTGAGTAGGTTAGATCGGTCGGGAAATTCAGCTTTAGCGAGGAAAAGTCTGGGTATTGAACCAGGTGAGGTGATGATGTTGCTGTTGGGTACTGTGTGCGATCGCAAAGGTCAGCAAGACTTGGTGAAAGCACTTTCATATTTACCTGAAAAATGGCATAATCGCATTAAATGTTTTATTGTCGGCAATCGCCCCAGTCTTTACAGCAATAAATTAACTGCAATGGTCAGTGAATTGCCAGAAGAATTGCGACAACGGGTAAGTTTAGTCTCCGAAACTCCAGAGACAGCCAAGTATTATCAAGCAGCCGACATTTTTGTTTGCACATCTCGCGTGGAAAGTTTTCCGAGGGTGATTTTAGAAGCGATGGCTTACGATTTGCCGATCGTGACAACGCCAGTATTTGGGATCAGAGAACAAGTTAGACCTGGCATCAATGGTTTATTTTATACTCCCGATCGACCGGAAGAACTGGCTGCATCTCTGTTATCTTTGTTGGAAGATGAATCACTGCGGCATCGTCTTGCTGAGAATGCCAAATATGTTCTAGAATCATTGAATACTTTTGAGGAGATGACTCAAGATTATGGTCAGATTTTTTGTGAAGCGTACCTCAATCGCAAAAAATCTAACTGAGGAATTCAAACTACATTTAAACTAAATAAACACAGCTAAAAATTATATGGTTAAGTCAATAAAACGGTTAATTAAAAAGATTCTAAAACGGCTTTTATTGATACCAGACAAGAAAGATTTAACCATATCCGATTGGCTGCAAAAATATGGTTTATCTCAAGCTAGAAATTACTGGGAAACAACTCCCAGGGCTGGGGTGGCTAGCCAATGGGTATCGAATCCTATTATTGAAGAGTCTATTAACAAGCGGATGTCTGGGGGAGAGACGCAAAAATATTGGCTGGCTTGGTTAATTGAAGATTTTTTTGCCTGCCAAAAATTTGACAGATTATTATCAATTGGATGCGGTATTGGTAATCATGAGGTAATTATAGCTAAATTAGGTTTAGCTAAACATATTGATGCCTTCGACTTCTCGGATGCTTCTTTAGAAATTGCCAGAAAAAATGCAGATTTGGCAGGAGTTAGTATTAACTTTTATCAAGATGATTTCAATAATTTTCAGATCGCTGAAGACCTGAAATATGACGTTGTATTTTGTTCTGGTTCCCTGCACCATGTGAAAGAAATCGAACGATTTATGTCAATTGTTCATCAATCTTTAAAACCAGAGGGCTACTTAATTGTCAATGAATATGTAGGAGACTGCTATAATATCTACAGTCAGCATCAAGTAGATTTGATCAATCGGTTATATAATTGCTTTCCCGATGAACTTAAATCGGGCAAAATGGAAACATTTATTAACCCAACACTTAAGCAGGTATTTGAAGCCGATCCTTCTGAGGCAGTGCGCTCAAAACTGATACTTCCCCTACTTTCCGAATACTTTGAGATGGAAGTTTTTAACCCCCTTGGAGGAGCAATATTACACCCAATGTACCCGTTATTAGATCACAGTCAGTTTTTACCGGGAGATACAAAAGGGGAAGCAATTATTAGGCTACTTCTAGAATTTGAAGATATTTTAATGGAGTTACCGGGAGGACTACAAACAGATTTTTGTTTGAGCATTTTGCGCCCCAAAGATATATGATTAACATAATTAGCAATTAAGCAACATTTTTGTAACGCCGCCCTCTGGGCAGTATCCTAACCGCCCAGAGGGCGGCGTTACATTAGAAAATACGGGAACTTATTACCAACTTAAACATCAACATCATTGACATCGGCAAGTTAAAAACATGAAAATTGATTATGAGGGAGCCTGGGACACTTACGCCCAGCAATGGCAAAAAAATAACCCCGAATTGGGTCATATTGGGGATGAATGGATTGGCAAAGCAGCCGGGGCTGCTAATTCATTGGCAGAGTATGAAACGCTGATAGAAGAGCGATTTATTGCACCTTATATTAAAAAAGAGCATACAGTTTTAGAAATTGGGATCGGCGGTGGACGGACGGGGGCAATGTTGCTAAAATATTGCGATCGCGTGATTTGTGCCGATATTTCCAGTGAAATGTTACAAGCTGCGCGATCGCGCTTAGGTGACGAACGAGTAAGTTATGTTAAACTCGACGGTTTAACATTGGGAGGCATTAATCCTAGCTCCGCAGATGTGTGCTTTTGCTACGATACAATGGTGCATATAGAACCGAGAGATATTTTTAACTACCTGACTCAGATTCCTAAAGTTTTGCGGGGAGATGCCCTCTGTGTATTTCACCACAGTAATATTTTCACTGAATTAGGCTGGGAAAAATTCTTGAGTGACTGGCCTCTAAACTTAATGGGGCACCGAGATGGAACTGCTTTTTCAATTATGACTGATACGATTATGGAAAAATTTCTCACACATTTGAACTACAAAATCCTTTTAAAAGATGCTTCCTCCGTCCCGCGAGATTGCGTCTGGGTTTGTCAAGCCCCAAGCTATTAATAACTCACTACAATTATCACCTTTCTACCCTTTTCCCTTTTCCTTCTTCCTTCAACAATGCGAGCATTATTTCTTCACCCCAACTTTCCCGCGCAATACCGCCACATCATCACCGCTTTAGGTGCCGATCCTAAAAATCAGATTGTTTTCGGAACTAAAAATGAACGTCAAGAATGGAATATTCCAGGCGTTCGTAAAGCAGTGTTTACGCCTAGTCGCGAACCCCATCCCCAGACTCACCACTATGTCCGCCCCTTAGAAAGTGGGGTGATTTACGGGCAAGCTGTGTTTAGAATGGCGGAACAATTAAAGGCCGAAGGTTTTGTTCCTGATGTGATTTGCGGTCATTCTGGATGGGGGCCAACACTATTTGTTAAAGAAGCTTTTCCTAATACTCCGCTTTTGTGTTATTTCGAGTGGTTTTATCACTCTGTAGGTTCCGACGCAGATTTCGATCCCGCTGAACCTTTAACAGTTGATGACATGGCCAGAATTAGGGTAAAAAATGCGCCAATTTTAATAGATTTATACTCCTGCGATTGGGGTCTATCGCCGACTTATTGGCAGCGATCTCAATTTCCCCCTGAATTTCAGCGCAAGCTTTCTGTACTCCATGATGGAGTGGATACTGAGTATTTTAAACCGAATCCTGGTGCCAAACTTGTTTTGCCGAATTTAGATTTATCGGGAGTGGATGAAATCGTTACTTATGTATCGCGAGGAATGGAACCTTATCGAGGTTTTCCCGAATTTATTGAATCCATTGCCTATTTACAAGAACGCCGTCCGAATTGCCATGTTGTAGTTGTCGCATCAGAAAGAGTTTGCTACGGCAAATCTTTGCCTAATGGTGAGAATTACAAAGATTATATGCTCAAGAAAGTGCCGCTGGATTTATCGCGAGTTCACTTTGTGGGTACTCTTCCTTATGGTTTATATTTGAGAGTAATTCAAGCCTCAGATGCTCACGTTTATTTAACTAGACCTTTTGTGTTATCTTGGTCGATGATTGAGTCTATGTCAACGGGGTGTTTAGTAATTGGTTCGGATACTTCACCTGTTAGAGAAGTTATCCGGGATGGGGAAAATGGTTTGTTAGTAGATTTCTTCTCACCTAAGCATATTGCGGATCGGATTAGTGAGGTTTTGGATCATCCTACTCGCATGGCTGAATTGCGAGTAAAAGCGCGTCAAACTGCTTTAGAAAAGTATAATTTGGCGAAGTTACTGCCGCAACACTTGGAATTAATTAATCAGGTGGCAAATCGTTCTACGCCGCCGACTGTTGGGATGGAACCGGAGCGAGAATTGGCCGCAATGTCTACAATTAGGATGTAGGTTTATATTGAATAGTAGTAGTAGTAAAAGATAAAATTCCCAAAGCGTTTGAAACCAATGGTTACAGCACCTCGTCCGGCTACACCGACAGTAAAGTTCATAGATGACTATTGCCAAAACTATCAACACCTGTCAGTGACAAAAGAGGGATAAACTTTGGGCGGATTTAGCCCCCAAAGTTTGTCCTCAATCATCCCCGTGTATGGGAGACAGGGGAGTGTCAATCATCTTTACCTTCTGCCATTTGTTGTTGCAAAAAAGGTGAAAGTTCTCGGTTAAGCTGCCCCGCTCGGACAAACTCAGCGTAGGTTTCCGCCTCGATCGCTTGCAGTTCCGATCGCACTTGACCGACAATAAAACCTTGTAGATCGGGATGTTCATCCACAAGTCGAGCGATTTCCGTTTGTAAACTGGTCAATTTACCTTGTACCAGTGCCGTCTGATACCCATAAAACTCTGGATCGATGCCAGGACGAGTTTCAATTTTTTCCAGATAATGCAGCACCCTTTGGAAAGCAGTCTGACGAGCGATCGCCTCTGCATAGTGCTCGCGTAGGGGTTGGTTGCCTAACAGGTTCAACGCTTTTAACAGTGGCTGAATGGTTAAACCCTGAAATAGCAACGTGAACAAAACAACGCCAAACACGGTGGCAATAATTTCTTCTCGTTCTGGCAAAATCACTGGCATACTTAACGCCAGTGCGATCGACACCGAACCTCGTAAGCCGCCCCACCATAGGATTGTTTGATCTGGAACGGGAATGTCTGATTTGGCAACGCGATTGCTCAAAAAGCTCAATCCATAAATTGCGATCGCCCGTGTCAAAATCATTGCCCCGATAGTGATGGCGATCGGGCCTAGATTTTCGCCCAGAATGGCAAACCGGATTTGATCGCCAATCAGTAAAAACACGATCGAGTTGACAAAAAACGACAGAAACTCCCAAAATTCGGTGACGATCGTGCGGGTTCGGGGATTCATGCCGATCCGTGACCCAAAGTTGCCCAAAATTAAGCCCGTCGTCACCACTCCAATCACACCCGATCCGCCTAAATCTTCAGTAATCAGGTAAGTGCCGTAAGCCGAAACGAGCGTTAAAGATTGTTCCTTCAGGGGGCGACAATCGCCCCCAAACCATTGCAGGGAGGATGTTTTCGGGTCTGAACTCGCTCAAAAAAGTTGGAGCTTATTGAGAATAGACTCTCAATAGAAGAA